>JAZLMD010000054.1:0-2000 GCA_045598465.1 Acidaminococcaceae bacterium
TCAAGGGCAAGGTTATCACCATTGACCCGGGGCACGGCGGCAGTGATCCGGGAGCGGTGAGCAAAAAGGGCACCTATGAGAAAACGATCACCCTTTCCATGGCCAAAAAGTTGAAGTCGGACTTGGAAAAGTTGGGGGCCACGGTGTATCTGACCCGTGATGCAGATGTGGATGTGGCAGGCATGAATGCTGATGATGCGGCGGAATTGCAGGCCCGGGTGGATGTGGCGGAAAAACATGGTTCAGATTTGTTTATCAGCTTGCATATCAATGCCAGTGTGAATAAGAAGGCCACCGGTATCAGCACTTACTATTACGCCAAGACCACGTATGACGGGAAACTGGCCAACTGCATTCATAAACAACTGACCGGCAATTTCGGTTTGAATGATATGGGTGTGCGTCAGGCCAACTTCTATGTCACCAAGCGTTGTTGCATGCCGGCGGTGCTGATGGAATTGGGTTTCATTACCAATGCCAAGGAGGAGAAAACAATCAAAGGCAACTGGTTCCAGAACAAGGCCATGGATTTGGTGGCTAAGGGAATCAGGGACTACTTTAAATGAAGGAGGAAAAATGAGGAAGTTTGTTTTGCCGGTAGCTGGGTTTATAGTGTGTCTGTTGTTGGCGGGATGCAGTTTATTCGCACCAAAGAATATTGAGTTCATTGTTTACCGCCCTCCCGCAGACGGTTCCGAGGTACTTTTGGCGGAGCGGATTCAGATGAAGGACAATGGCAAATCCGTTGCGGAGAACGCCCTTATTCATCTGATGACAGTGAAACCGGCGGATGATTTGGCCTATCAGGATTGTGTGCCTGACGGGGCAAAACTGCTGAGTTTGCAGGTTAAGGATGGCATTGCCTATGTGGATTTCAGTAAAGAGGTTTCTAAGAGGACTATGGGCAGTTATGAGGCCACCATGTTCATGGGGGCGGTGGTGAATACACTGACGGAGTTCAAGGAAATCAAAGCGGTGCAGATTTTGATAGAGGGGCAGAAAAAGGTTATGTATTGCGGTGTGCTGGATATTGAGGAACCCCTGACCAGGAACGAATCCCTTTTGTCGAAGGCGGCCAAATAGATGGAATATTATCTTGGCAGTCCTGAAGCGACGGAAAGATTCGGCGAGGCATTGGGCCGGTGCCTGCCCGGCGGAGCGGTGTTGTGCCTGAAGGGGGATTTGGGTACGGGGAAGACCCTGCTGACCAGGGGTGTGGCCGCCGCTTTTGGGGTTGCGCCCCAGGAGGTGGTGAGTCCCACTTTTACAATTATGAATATCTACCAGGGAACACAGGAAATCCGGCATTTTGATTTGTACCGGCTGGAGCAGGGTGAGGAATTGGATGATATCGGTTTTGATGAATATTGCGGCGGTGAGGGAATCACCGTTATTGAGTGGGCGGATTTGTTTCCTGAGCGAATGCCGGCGGAGTCCCTTTTGATTTCCCTTGAACGGCAGGGGGAGGGGCGGAAGATTACTTTGGCGGCCCAGGAAGATATCGGGGAAAGTATTTTGGAAAAATTACAACATGAATATTTTGGGGATTGACACTGCCACAAGGGTGTGCAGCGTGGCTGTGACCCGGGACGGGGCGGTGCTGGGAGAAGTGAATACTGATGCGGGGACGACCCATTCCCAAAAACTTCTGCTGACTATGGATCGGGTTTTGCAACAGGCGGGATTGGGAAAAGAAGAAATTGATTTGGTGGGTGTAAGCATGGGACCCGGCTCCTTTACCGGTTTGCGTATCGGGCTGGCTACGGCTGAGGCCTTTGCCTATGCCAGAAAACTGCCTTTACATGGAGCGGATACCCTGATGGCTTTGGCCTGCAATTGCCGGGAGGAAGGTAAGCTGTTGAGCCCCATCATTGATGCACAAAAGGGCAATTATTATCAGGCCTTGTATCAGTGGCAGGATGGTGAATTGTGCTGTATTGCCCCTACGGAAATTGTGAATGCGGAAAAATTGTTGGAACGGATTCAGGGCAGGGAGTGCT
>JAZLMD010000055.1:0-2739 GCA_045598465.1 Acidaminococcaceae bacterium
TGACCAATCAGTTCCCCCGTCTTGTCCGCATTGGGCAAATTCAGCAACTGACACATGGTCGCCAGGGTCTTCCGCATGCTGAAATGATACCCCGCATCAATAATGATGTTAATTACGCCTAGGGCTTGACGACGGAGGGCATAGGGGTCCTGACTGCCTGTGGGGGCCAGCCCCCGGCTGAAAGTGGCCACAATATTATCAAGTTTGTCCGCAATACCGACGATGCGACCGATTTCCGTAACCGGCAAAATATCCCCGGCAAAACGGGGCAGATAATGCTCAAAAATACCCTTGGCTACGGCCTCACCTTCCTTATCCAACTTGGCATATTCACGACCCATAACACCCTGCAGTTCCGTAAATTCCACCACCATGCCGGTAACCAAATCCGCCTTGCAAAGCAATGCGGTACGCTCCAACTCCTTGGTATTGACCTTGGCGTTCAAATCCTTGGCCAGAGCCACGGCGGCCTTCACCAGCCGTTCCGATTTGTCCCGCATATTGCCCAGCCCCTCCTGAAAGGAAACCGTCTCCAGCTTGGGCAGCCGGTCCGCCAAACTCTGCTTCCGGTCCTCCTTAAAGAAAAACTCCGCATCACTGAGACGGGCACGCAGCACCCTCTCATTTCCGTGGGCCACCACATCCAAAAATTGGCTGCCACCATTACGGACGGTAATAAACTTGTTCAACAATGTTCCATCTTCCTTCAACACCGGAAAATAGCGTTGATGCTCCCGCATGGGAGTGATGATACATTCCTTTGGCAGAGCCAAAAACCGATCTTCAAACTGACCGCAAAGGGCGGTGGGCCACTCTACAAGGTAATTGACTTCTTCCAGCAGGTCTTCCTTAATTTCTGCGTGGCCACCCTCTTTGGCCGCCAACTCCTCCACCTGCCTCTTAATCAGAACCTTCCGCTCCAACTGGTTCACCATAACAAAAAGTTGTGTCATAACTTTTTCATAGTCATTAGCACAGGGGATAACAGTCATTTTATCATCCGTCAGGAAACGATGCCCCCGGGTCTGATTGCCGCTCTTCACCCCGTTGAACTCCACAGGAATAACCTGATTGTCAAAAAGCGCCACCAACCAGTGTACGGGACGCACGAAACGTGTTTCATGGTCGGCCCAACGCATATTTCTAGGGAAACTCAAAGAAGAGAGAATATCCCTGAGGAAAGCAGGCAGCAACTCCACTACCTTTTGCCCTGCCAAATGCTTAACAGCAAAGACATAATCACCCCGGGTTTCCAAATCATTGACATCCACACCCTGACCTCTGGCAAAACCTTCCGCCGCCTTTGTCGGTACCCCGTCTTTGAAGGCAATCTTCACACTTGGACCTTTGGCCTCAACAGTGCTGTCCGCCTGAGTTTCCGCCATACCCTCCACCAACAGGGTCACCCGCCGGGGAGTACCCAAAGCATTCACCGCAATATAGGGAATCCGCAACTCTTCCAATTGTTTTTTTGCCAATGCGGAAACCTGGTTCAAAATACCGGACATAAAATTGGCAGGAATCTCTTCAGTGCCAATTTCAAACAGTAATCTCTTAGCCATCTTATTTTCCCTCCTTCTTCAACATGGGGAACCCCAGTTTTTCCCGTTGCTCCACATAAGCCGCAGCACAAAGTCGGGCCATATTACGCACCCTGCCGATATAGGCAGTACGCTCATTCACGCTGATGGCCCCACGGCTGTCCAACAGATTGAAGGTATGGGAACATTTCAAAACATAGTCATATGCAGGACGGATGTAGCCCAATGCCACCACCCTCTTTGCCTCCGCCTCATATTTATTGAAAAGGTCGAAGAGCAAATCCGTATCTGCAACCTCAAAATTATAGTAAGAATTCTCCACTTCGTTGGTATGGAACACGTCCCCATAAGTGACGTCCCCCACCCACTTAACATCATAAACATTCTCCACACCCTGGATATACATGGCAAGACGCTCCAAACCATAGGTAATCTCCACCGCCACGGGTTTCACATCCAAACTGCCAACTTGCTGGAAATAGGTGAACTGGGTGATTTCCATACCGTCCAGCCAAACTTCCCAACCCAGACCCCAGGCGCCCAAAGTCGGGGACTCCCAATTGTCCTCCACAAAACGAATGTCATGCTCCTCCGCTTTGATTCCCAATTCCGCCAAACTCTCCAAATACAATTCCTGAATGTTTTCAGGACTGGGCTTAATGATAACTTGGAACTGATGATGCTGGTACAAGCGGTTGGGATTGTCGCCGTAACGTCCGTCCGCAGGACGGCGGCTGGGCTCAACATAAGCCACCCGCCAGGGCTCCGGCCCTAATACCCTGAGGAAAGTGCTGGGATTCATGGTTCCCGCACCTTTCTCCACATCATAGGGCTCCGCCAAAATACATTTTTGCTGTGCCCAGTAATTCTGCAACTTCAAAATCAATGTCTGAAAATCCATAATAACTCCTTTTCCTTTTATATTCCCAGCTGCCGCAAATAAACCAGCGACTTCAGGGGTTTATTTATTTGGTAATAAATAAGTTCCAACACCGTATGTTCAAGCAACTTCAAATCGCTGCCCCGAATCTCCAATTCGGCAGGATGAACAAAATCCAAATGCAACATAGCCAAATATAATTCCTTGGCCCCCTCAGGCAGGACAAGTTTTTCCAAATTCGGACCGAATCCGGTGGCATGCAACAGTTTTATGCAGAAAGACAAGACCACCACCCTGGGATTTTTCCTGGTCAAGAGT
>JAZLMD010000056.1:0-4930 GCA_045598465.1 Acidaminococcaceae bacterium
CAAAATGGCTATTGAAAAAGTAAAAAATTATCTGAAAAAATTTGACGCACAGGACAGGATTTTGGAATTTGCCGAATCCAGCGCCACGGTGGAACTGGCGGCCAAGGCAGCAGGAACCCAACCGGAGCGGATTGCCAAATCCCTGACTTTTATGGTGAACGATGCCCCCATTATGATTGTGGCGGCAGGGGATGCCAAGGTGGATAACGGCAAATATAAGGCGGAATATGCCACCAAGGCCAAAATGCTCACCGCCCAGCAGGTTGAAGAATTGATAGGTCATGGGGTGGGGGGTGTCTGCCCCTTCGGCATTAACGAAGGTGTAAAGGTTTATTTGGATAAATCCCTGCAAAGGTTTACCACGGTTTTCCCGGCCTGCGGCAGTAGCAATTCCGCCATAGAACTTTCCATCCCGGAATTGGAGCAATTCGCCCAGGGCTTTGTCAAATGGGTGGATGTATGCAAAAATTGGCAGGAAACAAAAATTGATTGAAAAATTTTTGTATAACCGACGGGAAGAGTTAAAGAAAGAAGGAAGATTATGGATGAATTAAAACCGTTTAATGAGCAGGAAGAAAAAATTTCCCGTGAGTATCATTTGCTGGCGGACGAAATGCTGGATGTCAAAAAGCAGTTTTTGGGTTACCCTGTGAACGAGGACAGCGGTTTGGAAAGTTTTTACAAATGGTATCTGGAAAGCGGTCTGATAAATTCAATGTTTATAAATGCGGGCAATCCGTTCCAGCCCGCCCATTTTTCCTTGCATACTTTTGAAATTGAAAAGAAAGTTATTCGCTATTTCAGCGAACTTTTTCAGTTTCCCCAGGACGGCAGTTGGGGTATGATAGGTACGGGGGGTACGGACGGCAACAATCACGGCGTTTATTTTGGCAAGAAAATGTTGCGTGGCTTAACCGGCAAACTGCCCATTGTTTATGTTTCTGCCGAAGCCCATTATTCCAATATGCGTTTGGCGGATTTGCAGAACTTGCAGGTAAAATTGATTCCGGCAGATGTGGAGGGGCGTATGGACGTGGCGGCTTTTGCCGAGATGCTTGAACCCGACAAGCCGGCTTTGGTGATTTATGCCATGGGGACAACTTTCAAAGGCGGAATAGACAATATTGCCGCTTTGAACAAAGTTTTGCAGGACAAGGGTGTGCGAAATGTCTATCGCCATGTGGATGCGGCCTTATTTGGCGGATACTTGCCTTTTACCCGCCGCAAGGACTTGGTCAGCCAAAAACTTTTGCAATATGATTCCATCGCTTTAAGCGGCCATAAGTTTTTTGGGATTGACGAGCCCTGTTGCGTTTTTATTTGCCGCAAAGAGGTCTTTGATGCCCAGAATAATGACAAAATTCCCTATTTGGAATCGGATATGCCCATGATCAGTTGCAGCCGTTCCGCATTGACGCCGTTGAAACTTTACTGGCTTTTGCAGACGAAGGGTTGGTATGCCTATGCCCGTCAGGCACTGATTTGTATAAAAAACGCCGAGTTTTTGCATAAGGAACTTATAAAAATGAAGTGGCCGGCCTGGCGTAATGAAGCCAGCAATACCGTGTATTTTAAATGCCCCAGTCGGGAAATAGTCAACAAATATAGTTTGGCCTGTGACCATGATGACCGTTTATGCGGGGATTTGGCTCATATTGTGGTAATGCAACATGTTAAGCAGCCACTATTGGAGCGTGTTTTGAAAGATTTACAAAAATGAAAACTTTAATTTTATCCTGTCCCACGTTGGAAGGGGAACTGAATAATTCTTTGAAAAAATATAATTCACCGGCACAGGTGCGGTATTTGCCGGCACGCTTGCACAGTGATATGAAGGATATTCTTCCCTATTTGCAAAATATTTTGGATAATATTGCCAATGATGTGGATAGGGTAGTGCTGTTGCTCACCGGTTGCGGCGGTTCCACCAAAGGTCTGGTGTTCCGTCAGGGGGAGCTGATTATTCCTAAAACCCATGATTGTCTGGATATTCTGTTGTCCCAAAATGAAGATTGTCAGATTAAAAATCGTGACCCCAAGGGTATCTATATGACCGGCAGTTGGTATGAATATCATATGAAAACCCTGCTCAATGCGGATGCCCAGGTGGGAAAACTGGGTTATGACAGGGCGAAAGAACTTTTACGGGGCATTTTCAAATCCTTTAATCAATTTTACATCATTGACACCGGATGTTTTGCTATTGACCAAGTCAAACAGGGACTTAAAACATTGGTAGAAATGTTGGAAGGGGAAATTCATATTGCTAAAGGGGAGTATGGTTTTCTGAAAAAAATTGCCAAAAATGAAATCACCCCGGATTTGTTTCATATCCTGCCGGCAGGTACACCGGTTCCAGCCCTGAAATTTAGATTGGAAGAATAGGAATAATATGATGGACTATCGTTTTGCTACAGAAAAGGATGTGGGGCTGATTCTGCATTTCATTAAGGAATTGGCCATATATGAAAAACTGCTTGACCAGGTGACAGCGGATGAAGCAACACTAAAGACCTGGATTTTTGACAAAGGCAAGGCCGAAGTGATTTTCCCCTTGGACAACGGCAAGGAAATTGGTTATGCTTTGTTTTGCAATAATTTCTCAACTTTCTTAGGCAAGGCCGGAATTTATTTGGAGGATTTGTATATTATGCCCGAATACAGAGGCAAGGGTTACGGAAAGGGCTTGATACAAACCTTGGCCAAAATTGCTGTGGAAAGAGGTTGCGGCAGATTGGAATGGGCCTGCCTGGATTGGAATAAGCCCAGCATTGATTTTTATCTTTCCCTGGGAGCCGTTCCCATGTCCGAATGGACGGTTTACCGCATGGCCGGGAACCGCTTGTTAGAATTGGCCCATAGCAAATCATAAATACCGTTTTTAAAATCCCGTCATTTTGATGGGATTTTCTCTTGACAAATTATGCGTAACATCCTATAATATAAAATATAGGATGTTAAGCATAAGCAATAAGTAAGAAGTTGCAAATTAAAGGAAATATGTTCCCGGAAAAAAGGAGTTGCAAATATGCTGCCGGACAAAATCTCAAAAATAAATAATGCGGAAAACAGCACTGAATCTAACAGCAGAGATTATTCCGCCATGAGTTATTTGACAAAGACCACCCAGGAAAAAGAAAATATTTTTTTGGCCAACTACCGTGACATCATTGCCAAATACATTGCTGACGGCAATCCCAGCCAGGATACGCTGAACAATTACTTCGGCCGGATTGATGCCTATCTTGACTGGTGCGCCCAGAACCGTATCCATCCTTTGCGTATCGGCGAAGAGCATATTGTGTTATATCGTGACTATTTAAGGCGTGAAGGCAACAAGGCCTCCACCATCTATGCCAATCTCATCAGTTTGAAGAAATTTTACCACGTGGCACAAAAATTTCATTTTGTACAGGATAATCCCGTGGCAGACGTTAAATCCCCCCGGGATCCGGATGCCTCCATCCTCAAATTCCCCTATTTGAATGCGGGAAAACTGGAATACTTGCTTCACATAGTCCCCACTGATTCCGAAAAAACTTTACGGGACAAGGTAATGATTGTCTTTATGGCCTTGGAAGGGTTGCGTACTGTGGAAATCCACCGGATGAATGAGGGGGATATCAACTTCGGCCAGCAGAGCATTTTTATTCATGGCAAGGGAAAAAACGGTATCATCTATCCCCGCAGGGACACTTTCAACCTTTTGCTCCACTATTTGCAAGTCAAGGACCATAGTGTTGTACGTCCTGATGAGAACGGAGAAATCCCGGTTTTTACCAGCACCAGCCGCAACCAGCCGGGAAACCGCATTGACAGACGCAACATCCGCTTGGCCATAGACGGTTGGTTAAAAAAGGCCGGATTGAAGGAACCCCGCAAATCCGCCCACATGCTGCGGCACACCTGTGCCACACTCCTCTACAAAGAAACTAAGGATTTGAAAGTGGTTCAGGAAACCCTGCGTCATAGCACCATCAATATGTCAGGCAAATACGCCCATCTGATGGAACGGGAGGAAAACCGTTACACCAAAAACATTCCCATAGATTTAGATGAATAAAAAAAAAAGGGCCAGCATTTCTGCGGGCCCTTTCTGTTTCTTTATATAGTAGCCACCCTTTTCTTCATAGGCAATCTACTTGCCTTGAACTTGTCAATAAACTGCTGACCCTGATGAATAATCCAGCGTCTCTTCTCCCAATAATCCGGCATAACCCTTAAAACTTCAGCGTAAAATTTAGAGGAATGATTGGGCTGAAGAATATGACACAATTCATGAACAACAACACTATCAATAACATCATCAGGACATAACATCAACAAACAATTGAAACCAAGATTTTTTGTTTTCTGTGTGCAACTCCCCCATCTTCGGTATGTACTGCGTATAGATATCTCGCCATACCGAACACCGATAATTGGTGCCCATTTGGCAACTCTTTTAGGTATATCAACAACCGCCCTCAATATCAAATCGTCTATTTCTTTAATTGAAAAAACCTCACCGGCTGTTACATACTCTTCACGGAGTAAAGACGAATGTTTTTCAAACCATTGTCTTCCACAAGAAACATACTTTTTTATATCTTCATCGGACGTTTGGATGGGAGCAGTTATGTAAATGGAGCCATCCAATGTCCTGACATGGCCAACAATCTTCTTATAGCGAACCCCCCGTACTACTTCGGCAATCTCCAAAATTCTTTCCACCATTTCATCATTAATTGCCTGCAATTGCTGTTTTTCCGCTATTGTTTTCTCCAGCCAATCCCTATGCTTCTCTGCAAAAGCATAGAGAAATTCCAATGGTACACCGGCCGGGGCTTTAATATACGGTGTGCCATCATCTGCTACTTTTAACGTGCAGGTTTTTCTGTTTTCCCTAAATATTTTAATCTTCCTAACATCAAACATATCTTTTCCTTCC
>JAZLMD010000057.1:0-12731 GCA_045598465.1 Acidaminococcaceae bacterium
TGTTGTCTTCCTAAGACCGCTTGGCCTCCGACTTTGCCAATGCGTCCAACAGGTAGCCATAGACCAAAGTATCACTTTCGTGGTCCACCGTAAAGGCCTCCGTAACCTCCGTCATAACGAAGGCATAGGCCAACTGCTTAAAGTCCAAAACCGGCGGCGGGGCAAGTAACTCCGCACTGAGAAGTTTGTCAGAAATCTTCCCCGGCTCTAACTCCAACTGCAAACGGCTCAAATACTGAAGAATTGGCCCCACAGAGGATTTGAAATACTTGGCCCCGAAAGCGGAAAAACGGACACGACCGTGAAACTTGCTGAAACAGGTCACATATTTGTCCGCCGAATTCCTGTCCTCCACCCGGATGACAAGGGCCTCATCAGCTATGGTAGCCATATTCTTCCAACGCCTTTTTATTGTTACGCCAGTCCTGACGCACCTTCACCCAAAGTTCCAGGAACACCTTGACCTGCAGCAAACTTTCTATATCCGCCCGTGCCAGGGCCCCCACCTTCTTCAGCATACTGCCCTTGGCCCCGATAATAATGCCCTTTTGACTGTCACGTTCCACAGTAATGGTAGCACGGATAAAAACATCACCGTTTTCACGTTCCTTGAACTCATCCACGCTCACCGCCACCGCATGGGGCACCTCATCCCGGGTGCAATTCAAAATCTTCTCCCTGATAATCTCTGCCGCAATCCCCCGCTCCGGCTGGTCCGTCAGCACTTCCTCGTCATAGTACCTAGGTCCCTCCGGCAAATACGCCTCTATTTCCTCCTCCAAACCGGTAAAATCACTGTCTTTCAAGGCACTGATTGGCACCACGGCAGCGAACTTCTGATCCCTGGTATAACTCTCAATAACCTTAAGCACCCGCTCCCTGTTGTCAAGCTTGTCTATCTTGTTGATAACTAAAATAACAGGACAGGCGGCTTTTGCCAACACCCCTAAGATGTAATCATCGCCCGGTCCCCGCTTTTCCGTAGCATCAACCAAAAACAGCACCACATCCATATCCCTGATGGTCTCCAGGGCGGTCTTCACCATATAGTCCCCCAACTTGTTCCTGGCCTTATGGACCCCGGGAGTATCAAAAAAAATAATTTGGGAATGGGCACGGTTCAATACACACATAATCCTGTTGCGGGTAGTTTGGGCCTTGGGGCTGGTAATGGCAATCTTCTCACCCACCAAAGCATTCATCAAAGTGGATTTCCCCACATTTGGCCGTCCCAAAATAGCCACATAACCGCTATGAAAATTCTCTAATTTTTTCAAAATTTATCCACCCCAATCACTCTGTCAGTTTCATATTCAAAACGGTAAACAGTTCCTTATTATCACTGATATCCTTTGCGGAAAGTTTGGGCCATAAATCCTTGGGAAAGGTGGCATCCGTGGTCACACCGCACAGGGACAGCATTATCCCCGGCATATCGTAAAAAGCCAATGCAGAAGAAGTTTCTTTACCAGGAAAAGACCTGTTGCTCATCAGGAGTACCGCCTGTTCCGGAATACTGTGCAATTTCTTCTTAACCTTGGTTGACTCCTCGCTGCCCATCATATTGTGATCCCCTAAAATAACCACTGCGGTTTTCTCCGCCCCCGGCTGAAGTTTAAGCCACTGCACAAAATCCCACAAAAGATAATCCAAAGTGGCCACCGTGTATTCGTGCGAGAGATACTCCACATGACTGTCCACATACTGCCCCATATCCGCATCCGGCAATCCCTTGGGAAAATGAGTATCAACTGTCAACAGAGTAATATTAAAGGGTCTGTCACCCTGTGTCAACTCCAAATATTTCTTTTTGGCACTGGCAAAAACTTCCCGGTCGTGCACGCCCCAATTGGTACTCCGGTAGGAATAGGTTTCCGCACCCTCCACATCTTCATAACCCAGCATCCTCATCAAAGCGCCAGTGCCGCCGAACTCCGCCTCACAGTTAGTCAGAAAAATGTTTTTATAACCGCATTTCTTCAAAACCCCGGCGTAGGACGGAACAAAAAAACTTTTCAAACTCATAAAGATACGATTATGATCAGTGGTCTCAAAAAAAGTGGGCAAGCCGGTTTCCGTAGCATAGAGAGCACTGATGGTGGCGGTAGAACCCTCCACCGCATTATAACCACCGTAAAGCCGGTAACTGCTATGAATCAAATCCCTCAAATGAGCGGTCTCATAAGGAAATAAATTTTCATCCAGAAAATTTTTGTCAAAGGATTCACAATAAATAACTATCAAATTTTGCGGGTCTTTTACACTGCATTTGGCATCCGCCAGAGAAACATATTGCTTCTGACAATGTAATTTCTGTAAGATATCTTGAAAGGAACAATCTTTGTAGGAATAAACTCTCACCGCTGATTTGGCCAATTCCCAATAGGCTTCCCAGGTTCCGTAATAGTAGGTCTGCCAATTGACTAACAAAACTAAGACAAAAAATCCCAAGGGGAAAAACCTTGACCCTTTAACATAAACACAATTATGCCAACAGGAAAACAACCACAACCCAAAAACAAAAAACAAAAAACAAACAAATAATGTTTGAGGTATAACCGTAAATGATTTTGACAACATGGTGTAGTCCAAATTGGCTAAAGTCAGATAATCAATGGGTTTGGACAAAATATCCCAAGTCAAGCAGTCCCCTGCAGCCAAAACAAATACACAAAAAAGAACCGGCCAGAAAATTATTCTGCTCCTGATAATAAAAACTGCCAATGTTGCCAAAGTCAACCCAAACAGGATTCCGTCCCACATAATCTACACCCGCCGCAAAACCTTCTTTCGGACCCTATAAGTTCCAGCCCATAATGATAATTGTGACATAAATCTTAGCAATCAAACATAGCCGCGCCAGACCACCTGCGAACAGAAATTTTAAATTTTTACATTTGTCAGAACAACGACAAAAAGCATCATATACCATCTTTCAGTACTTTTACTGTATTGCAGGCCACAGGTTCCATAGCAAACTTTCCGGCCAAAGCCCGTTTCCATGCCAACAAACGTTTGCGATTGCAAACAAATACTAATCCTAACACACTGAACAAACTAAGCAATTCCCCATAACGCCAAGCCAAGGGCGGTTCAAAACTAACAGTAATTTTACCTTTATAATAAGGTTTTACATACGTCTTGACCTTACCATAGTTACCGTCCACAACTTTCAAACAATTATTTTGATTATCCCTAATCACATAGTTCTTATAGTTGAAAAACGGGAATTCCAAAGTTCCGCCCTTGGAACCGGTTTGACAGAACACCACCATATCCGTGCCTTTGCGGAGCATGAGACGGGTATACAAAACACCCCAGCTTTCTTTGATTTCAGTATCAGCAATGATTCTGTCCAAATCATCCTGTTCCCGAACAATACTCTTGCCGTCACTGCCTTTGTATGCTCTTAAATATTCCCCCCCGGCGACAGTGGCGGAGGTCTTAATCTTGGGCATATTTTCCAATGCCAATTCCGCATTGTTGCAATAAAATCCCAGGAACACCAAAGTGGTAAACACACTGATTACCACCACGCTTTTGACCAGGAAACTTTGACAACGCTTATTTTTTAACAATGCCCCTAAAAGCAGGCACATCATGGGAATAGCCACACCGATAAAACGCCAAGGGAACTGTACCTGAGCAACCGCATTCATAATTTTACTGTGGGCAACCAGCCAATCCCAGGGGAAAATATTACTGGCCATGTACAGTAAGATTATAGCAGGAACAGTATAGTTGATAATTTGCTCGTTGTACTGCCTGTCGTAGACACAAATATAATAAAGTCCCAGGAACAGGACAAACATCAACAACATGCCCGGAGTCAGACCCATACGGGTGCTAATAACATCTTCTAAACTGAAACCGAAGGGATTTTGGAAAAAGCCAAAATATTGTGCCGGATAAGTCCCGTGGAACTGAATGGTATGCAGGGCTTCGCCGATAACGTTTTGTTTAACAGGCACATGCAAGAAATAGTCCAGAAATGGTACAAGGAACCAGGCATTCAAGCAGGCCGTCAAACCCACCGTCGTCCCCACTGCTTTTAACACATTAAGATGACAAAAATCACGCCGCCGCATCAGACAAAGCAACAAAATTCCCACCATAGTCAAAATAACCGATAACACATGACTGGTAATAATTCCGGTTAAACCCAAAGACAACAGCAACGAATAACGCAGCCATTGTTTATTGTCATCCAGGACCTTAATAACTGCCATCAGCACCAAGGGCATAAATGCCATGGCTGTATATTCCCCCACCGCTGCCCGAACATAAACATTCTCGTAGCGGTAAGTTGCCGTAACATATGCCAACATAACTAAGAATCCCAAATTGGGATTGTTAAAAATTTTCTTGAAAGAGTAGTACGCAATCAGTACCGTTATCACGTTAATAAACAGCACATAATACTTGTAGGCATCCACCACGGACATACCCATATTTTTCAAAAATGCCGGCAAGTACAACAGAATATCACCGTAATAAATGGAAACCGGATAACCATAGCCGTTCAGCCAGTCGGAGGAAAGCCGTACCGGAAACACGCCTGCGGCCAATTCCTTGGCTATGCCCTCAATCCTCATCAGGTGAAAACTGAAATCATGACCGATGGTAATACCTCGCATCATCAGCGGCAAAGAAATAAGTAAAACCACCATCGTCAAACAAAACCACAACTTGCGGTGATTGATATCCTGGAAATAATTCTCAAGAAAGTTTTTCATAATTCATTCTCCAATACACAAACAATCAATGTTTCAAAATATATCTGGGTCTGTGCTTTGCTTCCAAGTAAATTCTACCAATATATTCCCCTAAAACTCCAATACCTACCAGCTGCACACCGCCAAAGAACAAAATAGCCACCATCAAGGAAGGATAACCGGGAACAGGGTTGCCAAAAACAAGTTTCTGCACAATCATCCAAAAACCATAACAAAAAGAAAGGAAAGCCACCAAACCGCCAAAATAGGTCCAAATATGCAACGGCACTGTGGAAAAACCGGTGATTCCCTCCAAAGCCAAATTCCACAACTTCCAGCCATTGAACTTAGTGTTGCCGGCCACCCTCGGCTGCCGTTTATACTGCACCACCACAACTTTCCGTCCCCCGACCCAGCTGAGCAACCCCTTCATGAAAAGGTTGCGTTCAGGCAAAGCGATGATATTATCCACCACTTCCCTGCTCATAAGACGAAAATCGCCTACATTCTCCTCAATCTTCGGATTACTCATCCGATTATGCAATTTATAAAACCATTTGGCGGTAAAACGCTTAAGAAAATTATCCTCAGAACGGTCACAGCGTTTGGCCAGCACCACATCAGCGCCCTTTTGCCACTCAACCAGCAACTGACCTGCCACCTCAACCGGATCCTGCAGGTCAACATCCATGGGAATAACAGCATCACCTGTGGCATGTTCCAGACCGCAAAAAAGTGCCGCTTCTTTACTGAAGTTACGTGTGAAACTATAAACCTTAACCAAGGCATCCTTGGCTGCATAGTCATTCATAACCTGTTCCGTGCCGTCCCTGCTGCCGTCATTAACGAAAACAATTTCCACCTCATAGTCCTTGAAACCGTCGTAGTTACGGACAGTTTCGTAAAAAACCGGTAAAGCCGCTTCTTCATTGTAACAGGGAACCACTAAGGAAATTTTCATAAATATTCCTCGCTCAGTTCAATCTCCCGCAGGGCCTTTTCTTCCTCCCCCCGCATAATCTTCTTATCCGACTCTTCCATGTGATCATAACCCAACAGATGTAACAAGCCATGCACCGCCAAATAAATTATCTCCCGTTCCAAACCGTGCCCAAACTCCTGGCCCTGCCTCTCAGCCGTCTCGGCACTGATAATAACATCTCCCAAAAGATGTTCCTCCGGACCATCCACCAGCTCCGGTTCTTCCCCCTCATCCAGCGCGAAGCTCAGCACATCCGTAGGTCTGTCCACCTGACGGTAGTCCCGGTTCAACTGATGAATCTGCTCATCCGTCACCAGTGTCACGCCAATTTCCGTTTTCTCACCCAACCCATGCAGCTTTGCCACTGCGTTCAGACCCGCAATCAACTTCTGTTCAAGAGATTTGGGAATAACTATTTTTTTTTGCTCATTCTCGTAGCAAATAATCATTTTTCCACAATGCGGATATTTTCAATCACAACTTTACGCAAAGGTTTGCTTTGGAAATCCACATCCACCTTGCCAATCTTCCGCACCACATCCATACCCCTGGTAACCTTGCCGAAAACCGCATGACGCCCGTCCAGCCAGGGTGTCTCTACCAAGGTAATAAAGAACTGGCTGCCCCCGGTATTCGGGCCAGCATTGGCCATACTCAAGATGCCCGGGCCGCTATGTTTCAACTTCGGACTGATTTCATCCCGAATGCGGTAACCGGGACCGCCGGTACCATCACCGTTCGGACACCCACCCTGAATCATAAAATTATCAATAACCCTGTGGAAAGTCAAACCATTATAGAAACCCTTGTTAACCAGATTTACAAAATTCTTGACAGTGCCGGGGGCATACTTGTCCTCCAGCTTAATCTCAAAACTTCCCATACTGGTGGTAAAAACCGCCACCTTGGCTGCCCAAGCACTGCAACACATCAGCATCATCAAAACCAATATTGACAAAATTCTACGCATAGCACCCTCCATAGTTAAAATAATATTGTATTATACAACAAAAAAATGCCTAAAGCAAACGCTTTAGGCATTTTAATTAACTGTGTCGCCTCAGTCGAAAAGATCCTTGATTTTGTCGAAGAAACCCTTTTCCTCCTGATTGATATTATCTTTGGAAATGTTTTCAAACTTCCGCAACTGTTCCTTCTGTTTTTCCGTCAGCTTTGTGGGTACAACAACCTTGATTCGCACCATCTGGTCGCCCCTGCCCCCGCCACGGAGGGAAGGTATGCCCTTGCCCTTAATCCGCAGAATCTTGCCGGGCTGAGTTCCCTCAGGCACCTTCATGGTTACCTTGCCGTCCAATGTGGGGATTTCAATCTCCGCACCCAAAGTGGCCTGAACAATATTGATGGGCACTTCACAGTACACGTTGGTTCCGTCCCGCTCGAAGAATTTGTGGCTCTTAACAAAGAGATAAACGTAAAGGTCTCCGTTAGGTCCTCCCAGGTATCCGGCTTCGCCCTCATTGGAAACCCTCAGACGGCTACCATTGTCAACACCGGCGGGAATCTTGACCTTGAGTTTCTTTGTTTTCTTCTCCACGCCCCGGCCACCGCACTGTGTACATTTTTTGGAAATGATTTTCCCCGTACCGCCACATTTGCCACAGGTCCTTTCATTGACCATCTGACCGAACACGGTGTTCTGGGTGAATCGTACTGTACCGCTGCCATGACAATCAGAACAGGTTTCCACCTTACTGCCAGGTTCCGCACCGCTGCCGTGACAATGATGACACTGTTCATCCCTATAAACACTGATTTCCCGCTCCACACCGAAGGCCGCTTCCTCAAAGCTAATCTCCAAGTCGAAACGCATATCATTGCCCCGTTGGGGTCCCCGACTGGCCCTACCGCCGCCACGTCCCGCACCGCCGTTGAAGAACATATCAAAAATATCCTCCATGCCGGCACTGCCGTTCTGTCCGAAGCCGCCAAATCCACCGAACCCGCCAAAGGGATTACCACCAGCACCCGCACCGCCGTTCTCAAAAGCGGCCATGCCGAACTGATCATACTGTGCCCGTTTCTGCTCGTCGCTCAGAACGCTATAGGCCTCACTAAGTTCCTTGAACTTTTCTGCACAGTCCGGGTCATCCTTATGCAAATCCGGATGATACTGCCTTGCCAATTTACGATATGCTTTTTTCAAGTCATCCTGGGAGGCCGTCTTAGGCACTCCCAGAACTTCATAAAAATCTCTCTTTGCCAACTTAGTTTACTCCCGGGTAAAATTATTTCTTATCCTCGTCAACAACTTCCGCATCCACCACATCATCATCCTTCTTGGCGCCTGCACCGGAGCCGCCTGCACCCGCATCCGCTCCTCCGGCGTTCTTAGCCGCCTCAGATTGTTTGTAAAGTTCCGCACTCAATTCATACAAAGGTTTGGTCAGTGTTTCGCTATCCTTCTTGATGGCCTCCATATCATCACCCTTCATGGTTTCACGAAGTTTAGCCACAGCATCTTTTACCTTGGCAATCAAATCATCCTTGCCCTTGCCTTCCATATCCTTGATTGTCTTATCCGCCTGATAGCAGAGGGAATCCGCCTGATTGCGTACTTCCACGCCCTCCTTGCGTTTCTTGTCCGCCTCCGCATTGGCTTCCGCTTCCTTCACCATCCGATCCACTTCGTCCTTATCCAAAGAACCGCTGGAAGTGATGGTAATCTTTTGCTCCTTACCGGTTCCCAAATCCTTGGCGGAAACATTCACAATACCATTGGCATCAATATCAAAGGATACTTCAATCTTAGGCACACCACGGGGGGCCGCAGGAATCCCGCTAAGCTCGAAACGGCCCAAGGTCTTGTTATCCGCAGCCATGTCACGTTCACCCTGCAACACATGGATATCCACACTGGGCTGGTTGTCCGCAGCCGTGCTGAACACCTGCTTACGATTGGTGGGAATGGTGGTATTCCGCTCAATAATCCTGGTGAACACGCCGCCCAGGGTCTCAATGCCCAAGGACAGTGGGGTTACATCCAAAAGCAATACATCCTTCACATCACCGGCCAAAACACCTGCCTGAATAGCCGCACCGATGGCCACGCACTCATCCGGATTGATACCGTGGGTAGGTTCCTTGCCCAAAATCTTCTTGATGGCTTCCTGTACCGCAGGAATACGGCTGGAACCGCCCACCAACAAAACTTTATTGATGTCATTGGCGCTCATGCCCGCATCCTTCATGGCCTGACGGGTGGGGCCCATGGTACGTTCCACCAAATCGGCAGTCATCTCATCAAATTTGGCACGGGTCAAATCCATGTCCAAATGCTTGGGTCCGTCACTGCCGGCAGTGATGAAGGGCAGATTAATATTGGTTGTCATAACCCCGCTCAACTCAATCTTGGCCTTCTCCGCCGCCTCACGAAGACGCTGCATAGCCATTTTGTCCTTGCTCAGGTCGATGCCTTCCGCCTTCTTGAACTCGGAAACCATCCAATCCATAATCTTTTGGTCAAAATCGTCGCCGCCCAAATGGGTATCACCATTGGTGGCCTTAACCTCGAACACGCCGTCACCCATCTCCAAAATGGATACATCGAAAGTGCCGCCACCCAAGTCATACACCAGTACGGTGTGGTCTTCGCCCTTGTCAATACCATAGGCCAATGCTGCGGCTGTAGGTTCGTTGATAATACGCAACACTTCCAAACCGGCGATTCTGCCCGCATCCTTGGTTGCCTGACGTTGGCTGTCACTGAAATATGCGGGTACGGTAATAACCGCCTGAGTAATCTTCTCACCCAAATATTTCTCCGCATCATCCTTCAATTTTTGCAGCACCATTGCGGAAATTTCCTCTGGGGAATAATCCTTGCCGTCAATACCAACTTTGTACTTCGTACCCATTTGACGCTTAATGGAGCTGACGGTACGGTCCGGATTGGAAACCGCCTGACGTTTTGCCAACTGCCCCACCAAACGTTCGCCGCTCTTGCTGAACCCCACTACAGAAGGGGTCAGACGACTGCCTTCCTGGTTGGTAATAACTGTGGGCTCGCCACCCTCAATTACAGATACAACACTGTTGGTGGTACCCAAATCAATACCGATTACTTTTGCTTTTGCCATGATTTTAATCCTCCTAAAAATCTTTCAAAATAATAAACTTATCCTCAACGTGCCCATGCACTATTTGGAAATCACTCTTACCTTGCTGTGACGGATAATTTGCTCCCTAATCTTATATCCCTTCTCAAATACCTGATCAATGGTATCCTCCTCCAGCTCAGGATTTTCACCCCGCATCACCGCTTCATGCAGATTCGGGTCAAACTTTTCATTGATGGCCTTAATTTCCTCCACATCAAAATGTTTCAAAGTTTCCTCAAACTGCTTGCGGATTTTCTGCATCCCTTCCACCACCGGCCCGGCTGCATCCTCACCAAGATTCTGTTCCGCCCTCTCAAAATTATCCAGAACCTTCAGAAACTCCCTAATGACCTGGCAGGTGGTATAAGTCCCCACCATAATTTTCTCCTCGTTGGTTCGCCGCTTATAATTGGCGTATTCCGCCCGCATCCGCAAAAGCTGGTCTTCCAACTCGGCAATCTTCTCATCCTTGGGGTCAACCTTTAGCTCTTCACCCTCTGCAGCATCCCCGGCCGGCTGCTCCCCCGGTCCCCGGGCTTCCGGAGCCGCCTCTGCAGTTTCCGTCCCCGTCCCCTGCTTTACTTCCTCCTCCACAAGCGTCTGCTTGTCCTGTTCCTGATTAACATCCATCATTCTTCCTCCTCACTCAGCAACATGGGGAGATTCCCCGTTGCAAAAATTGTTTGTAAATATCTGTGCAAATAATTCATTACACTTATTACCTTACTATATTCCATCCTGGTTGGTCCCAGCACCGCCATAGTCCCCACCACATGACCGTTCAACCTGTAAGTGGCCCGCACCATGCTGCAATCCTGAATCCCGGAAAACTTATTTTCACTACCGATGGTAACCCTCAGGCCGCTGTCCTCCCCCGCTCCCAAAAGGTCCCTGACAACTCTTTCCTCATCCAGAATCCCCAATAATTCCTTGGCCCGCTCCACATCCCGGAACTCCGGCTGGTTCAACAACTGCTTGGTGCCCCCCAAAAAAACCTTATGTTCCACATGATTGCGGCTCATTCTCCCAATGGTGTTCAACAGCATCACGAACAAAACCCTCTCCTCATTAACACTGTTCTCCACGGAATCCAGCAAATCCTCACTGATGTCGCTCAAAGGATGCCCCTTCAACATCTCCGTAACCCGCTGAGCCAAATAATCCAACTCCTTGGCATCCATCCCCTCCGGGATATCTACCGTCACATTATCCACATGCCCGTTATCCGTCACCAGCACCAAAATCGCCTGTTCCTCATTCAGCGGCAGGAACTTTATATAACGAAAAATTGCCGTATCATCCTTATCCGCCAAAACCATGGAAACATTCTTCGTCATCCGGCTCAAAATTTTGGCTGTTGCCTTAAAAATATCATCAATGCTTCGCTTCCTGTCATTAAAGGAATTGGTAATCAGTGCGATATCCGCCTTGGTCAAAGCCCCCGGATTATCCCTCAACTCATTCACATAAAGCCGGTATGCCGCCACACTGGGCACCCTGCCCGCTGAAGTATGGGGCTGTTCCAAATAACCCAAAAGCTCCAAATCACTCATCTCATTCCGAATGGTGGCCGGAGATAAATCCAAATTATATTTCCGTGCCAAATTTCTGGACCCCACCGGCTCAGCGGTATCAATGTAATCCTCTATAATGAGTTGTAAAATTTTCTTCTTTCTCTCGTCCAACGTTCTCATAATCTTGCTTCTTTTTCGTGTTAGCACTCATTATTGTTGAGTGCTAACATCTTTTGAGCATATGATAATACGGAAAAGTCAAAAAGTCAAGAGTTTTTTGAAAAAATTTTACTTCCATGCAAAAATGAACTCATTTCTATCGGATACCGGACTCATTTTCTTAATTCAGATTTACATTTTCTACATTTCAGGACAATTTTTTCTTATTCAAAAAAACAATGCTGTTCCCCAACAAACAGCATTGCTCTTTTCGTACAATATAATTTTTAACACTGCGAAGCCAATGGCCTAATCTCTCATTTAAAAACGATTTATTTCCCCGTACTGCCAAATCCCCCCTCCCGCCTTTCTGAGGCAGTGTCATCATCAGTGATGTAATATTTCTTAAAGATGCCCTGAGCGCAACGGTCCCCTTTTTTGAATACAAAAGGTTTGTCATCATCATTATGAAACATCAGACCGATGTTACCATCATTGGTCGGGTTATCAGCATAGTCCGCATCAATGATTGCCTCCCCCTGACTTATCCGCAATTTACCTTTAGTGGTGGCCAAACTGCTGCGAATGACAATGCCAAAGTATTCATCATTTTCCATATACACTTTGATGTTCAAAGGTATCAGGGGGGAAAAACTGTGGGCAGGAATGGTCAAATCCTGGGGAATGAAGATATCATAGCCGGCACTGTGGCCGGTGCTGCGTACCGGCAGCAAAGTGTCCACCGGGGCATTTTTTACAGACATAAATTTTCTCATAATTTTTCTCCTTAGTGATTGTATTATACCACAATATGCTATAATACGACTATGAAACATGCTGATTTTATGCAAGCGGCCCTTGAAGAAGCCCTGCTTGCCGCCCAAGATGGAGAAATTCCCGTGGGGGCGGTACTGGTCATTGATGGTAAAATAATCGCCCGAGCCCACAATATGCGGGAAGCAACCCATGATGCCACGGCCCATGCGGAGGTTTTGGTCATCCGGCAGGCCTGCAAAAAAATAAAAAATTGGCGGCTTGCTGATGCCGCCATTTACGTAACTTTGGAACCCTGCCCCATGTGTGCCGGAGCCATCGTGAACGCCCATATCAGGCAATTAGTTTTTGCTGCCTATAACACCACGGCCGGCAGTTCCGGGAGTTTGTTCAATATTACCCACAACCCCAACCTGAATCATCAGGTGGAGGTCATCGGAGGCATTTTGGAGAAAGAATGCTCTGCCCA
>JAZLMD010000058.1:0-8661 GCA_045598465.1 Acidaminococcaceae bacterium
AGTTGCCGTATTGAGATAGGTATTAGGTGTTGGGTGTCAGGTTTCAGGGATTAGGCCATAGGCCATAGGCATTAGGTTTAAGGGCGTAAGGCGTAAGGCGTAAGGCGCAAGGTGCAAGGCGTAGGGCGACAGGGCTGAGGGTTGAGGGTTGAGCCATCAGGGTTCAGAAAAGTCAGCAAAATGCGGACTCTCGTCCGCCCATAAAGGGGCGGGGGACTGTCTATAGGAACATAGAAAGACGGTGGTGGGGTGACGACAAGCAAACGATAAGTGCGCATCGCAGTTACTTTACTCAACTCTGATGGCTGTTGGCTAATGCCTATGGCCTAACGCCTAAGGCCTAATGCCTAATGTCTAATGCCCTGGAGCGGAGCGACATGGCTGATTAAGGAATTGAGGATTGGGATGACAACACAGCAGATTAAGGAAATTGATAGAGGTGAAATGCCCAGGGAGCGGATGGAGCGGCTGGGGGCCGCAGCTTTGTCGGACAATGAGCTGGTGGCCATTTTGTTGCGTACCGGTTACAAGAACAAGCCCGTTTTTGAATTGGCTCATGAGCTGACTGCCAACAACCGCTTATACAGGGAGTTGGTACATATGAACACGGTGGCGGAGATTCAGACCATTAAAGGATTGGGCGGATTAAGCAAATCCACTACGCTTTTGGCGGCCATTGAGCTGGGGAACAGAATCGCCAGGCACAAGATTTCCGGGGATGAGAATCCGGTTATCAGCCAACCCAGGGATGTTTATGAATTTTTGGGGCCTGAGCTAAGGTATGAGAATATAGAGCATTTTTATATTTTGCTTTTGAACAATCGCGGCCGGTTGATTACTTATAAGGAAGTTTCCAGCGGGACTTTGACAGGTTCACTGGTGCATCAGAGGGAAGTGTATAAACTGGCACTTATACATAGTGCGGCGAAGATAATTGCCGTCCATAATCATCCCAGCGGTGATCCTTCCCCCAGCAGGGAAGACAGGAACATTACAAAGGTTCTTAGGGAAGCGGGGGAACTGATGGGGATAAATTTGATTGACCATGTGATTATCGGGAACGGGGAATATTACAGTTTTTCCGATAACGGCATTTTGTAAAACTCAATAGAACGAAATTACGTAGCGTGTGTTCGTTAAACGCAAGGAGGTCAAAGGATGAGTTTTAAGTTTTTTTGGGGGCTGTTCAACAAGATATCCGATGATATGGGTATCGATTTGGGTACGGCCAATACCCTTGTCCATCTGAAGAATAAGGGTATTGTGGTGAATGAGCCCAGTGTGGTGGCCATCGAAGTCAACACTAATGAGGTCTTGGCCATTGGTGAAGAGGCCAAGAGGATGTTGGGGCGTACACCCAGTAATATTATGCCGGTCCGTCCCATGAGGGAAGGGGTTATCAGTGAATATGATACTGCCCAAACCATGTTGAAATACTTTATCAAACGGGCCATGGGGCACAGAACTCTTATTCGTCCCAGGGTTCTGGTGGGGGTTCCCAGCGGAGTTACGGAGGTTGAGAAGAGGGCAGTCATTGATGCAGCCAAAGAAGCAGGGGCCCGTGAGGTGTATCTTATTGAAGAACCCATGGCGGCTGCTATCGGAGCGGGCCTTCCCGTACAGGATGCCTGTGGCAATATGATATTGGATATTGGGGGCGGCACTTGCGAAGTGGCCATTATTTCTTTGGGCGGTATTGTTGAAAAATGCAGTGTGCATGCGGGCGGTGATGCTTTGGACAAGGCAATTCAGCTCTACATCCGCAAGGAATACGATATGGTAATCGGAGAGCGGACTGCGGAAGACATCAAGATTAAGATTGGCAGTGCCATTGAACTGGAGAATCCGAAAAAGATGGAGGTGCGGGGGCGTGATTTGCGTACCGGCTTCCCCAGAAACATTGTTATTGATTCAAATGATGTTTTCAGAGCCATTGATGAACCGGTTCGAACCATTATTAGTGCAGTACGGAATACATTGGAGAAAACGCCTCCGGAATTGGCATCGGACATTATGTTGAACGGTATTGTTATGACGGGGGGGACGTCGCTGTTGTATAATTTGGACCGTCGCCTTTCTGACGAGGCCAAGCTTCCGGTGCTGGTATCAGAGGAGGCATTGAACTGTGTGGTCATCGGTACGGGTATTGCGGTGGAGAATATCGACACTTATCGGAAAGGTTTTCTGATGGAGAGCTGATAGAATATGTCCAAGCGTAATATGCTTTCCCTATTGGTGGCACTTATTTTGGGAGCGATGCTGGTGATGGCGGTGGCCGGCGGCCGCCGCTTTCCCTTGATAAACAGGGTTGTGGCTACGGGGGTTTTGCCCTTGGAAGATGGCCTTAATGTCCTGCTTCACGGAGGGGATGAAGCAAGGGAGTTTTGGCGTGCGTTAACAGAGTTGCGTACCAAAAACAAGCAATTGACGGCGGAAAATCAGGTTTTGCGTAATGCTTATATTGATATGGTAGATTTGAAGAAGGAAAATGCCGTTTTGCGTCGTTTGTTAGATTATAAGGAAACCAACAGGACACGGAAGTATGTGGCGGCGAAGGTGGTGGCCAAGAATTTCGGTGACCTCAGGGATTCTGTTTATATCAATGTGGGACGGAACGGTGGAGTTGCTGTGGACAATGCAGTACTAACGGAAAAGGGCTTGGTGGGCATTGTCGATGAGACGTATGATGAGTATGCCAGAGTGCTTCTGCTTACAAGTGCCAATTGCAGGGTTGGTGCCAGGGCTTTGCACACCGGTTTTGACAGCTCCGGTATTGTTTACGGTGTCCATGAAACAGAAAATATTGTAGCCATGGAACACATTCCCCGGGATGCGGTGGTTGCCGAAGGGGATTTGGTGGTCACCAACGGATACAGCGGCAAGCATCCTGAGAACATTCTTATTGGTAAGGTGGTTTCCGTTCAAATGGATGCGGCTCATTTGATGTGGGAAGCGGATGTTGAGTTGTCTGAAAGGATTGTTGGTTTGGAGCGGGTGCTGGTGGTTGTTGACTTCGAACCGAGGTTAAAATTGACAAGTGGGGAGGGGCGACAGAAATGAGAAAATTAATCTGGTTCGCTCTGTTTCTCTTTTTTCTGTTGGTTCAAGGGTCAGTTTGGCTGGTTCTGCCGGAGGGATGGAATTTTGATATTTTGGTTCCGGCCCTGTATTTCTTTGCCCTGCTGAACGGAAGGGTGGAAGGTTTTTTGGCAGGACTGGGGGTTGGCCTGTTGCAGGATTCCCTGACTCCGGGATTCTTCGGTTTCCATATGTTGACCCGTTGTGCCATGGGTTATTGGTGTGGTGCCATCAAAGAGCAGGTTTATGATGATAAGTATTCGGATCATGTTCCAGTAGTGGGGCTGGTCAGTATCGGTATCAAAATGTTTGCAGGATTGCTCATTATGTTTTCCAGCATGAGCATCCGGTTTCTGCCTTATTTTTTGGTTGATACGGTGGGTTACGTGGTAATTAATATGCTGTTGACCGCTCCGGTTTTTTTTGTGATAAGATATGTGCATGTTTGGGCTGATGCGGAGGGGCAGTTCCTTCAGTCGGTTAATAAGGAGGGATTGGATCGGGTAAAGAAGGCATACTTGAAAGAGCATGCGGGACTAAGATATAAACGGGAGGGGCGTTTGAACTGACAAATGTTGACGAACGGAAAAAACATTAAAAGGTTAGAATTGTTCTTTAAGATTTGTGCCCTATTTTTCTTGGTGTTGTTTATGCGTTTGGTATATATGCAACTTTTGCGTGGTGATTATTATTCCCGTCAGGCAGACGGCAACCGTTTGCGTCAAACCAAACTTGTTGCGGCCAGGGGTCTGATTTATGACGCTAACGGGAAGGAGTTGGTGAACAATGCCCCCGGTTTTGCCGTGGCTTTGCAACATCAGAGTACCTATTCCGAAGAATTGTTGTCCAAACTGGCTTCCATTTTAGGTACTTCCAAGGAAGAAATCCGACAGCGTATCAGGGAACAGCAACACTACTATGAACCGGTTGTCTTAAAAAGTAATATTTCACCCCAAATGCTGGCCCGTTTTGAGGAAGAGAGAAAAAATTTGCCGGGTGTGTTGCTGATGGTACATCCGGAGCGTCGGTATGTATATGACAGTTTGGGTGTTCATACCATTGGCTATGTGGGGGAAGTGAGCCCATACGAGATGTCCCGTCAGACACATAAGGATGTAACTGTGGGCAGTATTGTGGGTAAGAGCGGGTTGGAAAAACGGTACGATTCGGTGTTGCGTGGAGTGGATGGTTTTACGGTGGAGGAAGTGGATGTAACCGGGTCGGTGGTGCAGAATTATGATAACGTACAACCTCAGCCCGGCAAAAATCTGCATTTGACTTTGGATTATGATATGCAGACAAGGATTGAGAATTTCACCAATAAGCATCTGGCTTATTTGCGACGTAGCAAAAAGGCCCCTAATGCTTATGCGGCGGCAGTTGTTGCCATTGATCCCCGCAACGGGGCAATTAAGGCCATGCTGAGTACACCGGGGTATAATCCCAATCTTTTTGTGAAGGGTATCAGTGAAAGGGAATGGCGGAAAATTAATGATGACCCTTATTTCCCACAACTTAATAGGGCCATTGCGGGGGAGTATCCCCCTGGTTCAACTTTCAAAATTGTTACCGGTTCGGCAGCTTTTGAGTTGGGTAAGGTTGATGTCAATGAAAAAATTTTGGACAGGGGTTATCATCCGCTGGTGCCAACCATGCGTAATGCGGACGGTGAAGTGTTGGGATGGTTGAATTTTGTCCAGGGTTTGGCAATGTCTGACAATGTTTATTTTTATGAACTGGGATACAGGGTGGGTATAGATGCCATTGCCAAATATGCAAAAATATATGGTTTTGGGGCTCAGACGGGAATTGATTTGCCGGATGAAACAAGCGGCCTGGTTGCATCTAAAGCGGTTAAAAAGAAGATTTGGAATGAGGATTGGCGCTTGGGCGATACTTTCAACGCAGCCATAGGGCAAGGTTTTAACTTGGCCACACCCCTACAGCTGGCGGTGATGTTGAGTTCGGTGGCCAACGGGGGTATACATTTACAACCCTATTTGGTGTCCAAGATAACTTATGCGGACGGTTCTTTGTACCAAATTCCGAAGCATGGCGAGCCCAAACATATTGATGTTTCCCAACGTACTTTGAACTATATGCGGCAGGGGATGATGGCCACCACCAAACAGGGCGGTACAGCGGCATATTTCCGTACGCTTCCAAAAGCCATAGCGGGTAAGACCGGTACGGCAGAGAATTCCCACGGACGTGACCATGGTTTGTTTGTGGCTTACGGGCCGGTGGAGGATCCGGAATTATGTGTGGTATGCATAGTTGAACAGGGGGGCTACGGTTCCGTTTCGGCCGGACCGATTGTATATCAGGTTTTTGAGGAATATTTTAGGGAGCGTGGCTGGCTCCCCAGGCGTAAGGCAATTGGCGGGTCAAAATGAGTAGTATTTTAAAAAAAATTGATTGGATTTTAATAGTGGTTTCTTTGGCACTCATGGGTTTTGGTTTGATGCTGATATATAGTGCGACTTATAATTATGCTCAGACAGGGCAGAGCTGGCATATGCAGAGACAGACAATTTTCATGGTTGTAAGCATTGTTCTGGCAATTGTTTCTTTGGCGTTTGATTATCGCGGGTCTCATCAGTATATCATTTATCTCTACGTTTTTAATATTTTGATGTTACTCATGGTTATGTTTTTCGGTCATAGCCAATTGGGTGCCCAGCGTTGGTTGCAAGTGGGACCTTTGAGTTTTCAGCCATCCGAATTTTCCAAGCTGATTATGGTGATATGCTTGGCCGCTTTTATGGAGAGAAGGATAGAGTGGCTGGATGATTTTGTGGACTATGCACGGGTGTTTGTTTTTCTGTCGGTTCCTTTTGTTTTGGTGTTGAAACAGCCGGATTTGGGTACCAGTTTGTCTTTTGTGGCAATTCTTATGGGTATGGCTTTCATCAGCGGGTTCAAGTATAAATGGCTTGTCCGTTTGGGTATTGGATTTGCGGCTATAGCCCCTCTGTTGTGGAATTTTGTACTGAAAGATTATCAGAAACTGAGAATCAAGGTGTTCCTTAATCCTGAGCTTGACCCTTTTGGCAGCGGATATCATGTTATTCAGTCCAAGATTGCCATCGGTTCCGGGGGACTTTTCGGTAAAGGATGGTTGGCAGGGACTCAAAGCCAACTGAATTTTTTGCCGGAGAATCATACGGACTTTGTTTTTGCTGTGGCAGGAGAAGAGTTCGGATTTGTGGGGGTTTGCATTATTCTGCTTCTCTATATGGCCGTCATTTGGCGGGGGGTGGTTATTGCCATGAATGCGGATGATGATTTTGGCATGCTGTTGGCTACTGGGGTGACCAGTATGTTTATGTTTCACATTTTGGTCAATATAGGTATGACTATTGGCATTATGCCGGTTACCGGTGTTCCTTTACCGTTTTTGTCTTATGGGGTTTCTTCACTGATGACAAACATCATGGGGGTGGCCCTACTGCTTAATGTATCATTACGAACTTCGGAGTTGAAATTTTAAGATGGAAGATTTGACACTTGATATTCTTAATAATGTAGAGCATCCTGCTCGTTACACCGGCGGTGAATATGCCGGCATTATCAAGGAACACACTGCGGCACGTATTGCCCTGGCATTCCCGGATGTATATGAGGTGGGAATGAGTTATTTGGGGTTTAAAATCCTTTATCATTTGGTGAACAGGGAAGAAAAACTGGCTGCAGAAAGGGTGTATGCCCCGTGGGTGGATATGGAAAAACATATGCGGGCAAGGGATATTCCTTTGCGGACATTGGAAACTAAACAGGTGCTGAGGGACTGCGATTTTGTCGGTTTCACCCTCCAATATGAGTTGAGTTATACAAATATTCTGAATATGTTGGATTTGGGGCAGGTGCCGGTTTATGCCAGGGAAAGAAAAGATGGGGATCCCTTTGTCATTGTGGGAGGTCCATGTGTGTTTAATCCCGAACCTCTGGCTGATTTTTTTGATTTAGCCATTATTGGTGAAGGGGAAGAGGTTCTGTTAGAAGTCCTGCGTACTTATGTAGGATGGAAAGAGGCGGGTTCACCGGGGGGACGGGAGGATTTTCTGTTTCGGGCGAGCAGAATCCGGGGCATCTATGTGCCGAAATATTATGATGTGAGATATTTTGAAGATGGCACTGTGGCGGATGTCCGTCCCAACCGGGATGTTCCCAAAACAATTTACAAGCGGGTGGTAACGGATCTGGACGGGGTGGATTATCCCACAAATCCGATAGTTCCTTTTAACACCATTGTCCATGACAGAATTATGTTGGAGATTTTCCGTGGCTGCAGCAGGGGATGCCGTTTTTGTCATGCGGGTATGGTATACAGGCCCGTGCGGGAGCGGAGCAAGGAAAAACTTTTGGCATTGGGTAAGGAACTGGTGAAGAACACCGGTTATAATGAGATTTCCCTGTTTTCCCTTTCCAGCGCAGATTACAGCCGATTGCCGGATTTGGTGCATACCATGGTGGGGGAGATGCATCATAAACGGGTCAGTGTCTCCCTGCCCAGTTTGAGGATAGATTCCTTTTGTGTTGCTATTGCCAAGGAAGTCAATGCGGTACGTAAGAGCGGTTTGACTTTGGCGCCGGAGGCGGGCTCTCAAAGGATGCGGGATATTATTAATAAGGGGGTCACAGAGGAGGATTTGCTCAATGCTGTGACGGCTGCTTTTGAGAACGGTTGGAAGAGCGTGAAACTTTACTTTATGATTGGTCTGCCCTTTGAGACGGATGAGGATGTTCTGGCCATTGCCCAACTGGTGCGGAATGTACAATATCGTTATTACAAAGTGACTGGGCACAAGGGTTGTCAGGTTACCGCCAGTGCTTCGGTTTTCGTGCCCAAACCATATACCGCTTTTCAGTGGTTCGGTCAGAATTCTGTGGATGAAATGAAGAGAAAACAAATTTTGCTGAAGGACGCATTGAAAATAAAAAATGTGGATTTCCAATACCATGATGCTTACACCAGCGTGGTTGAGGCGGTGATTGCCAGGGGTGATAGGCGTCTTGGTAGGGCTATCTATAACGCATGGAAGGATGGGGCACGTTTTGACGGGTGGAGTGACCTATTTAGTTTTGCCCGTTGGAAAAAGGCAATGGCCGATGCCGGTCTGGATATGGATTTTTATGCTGTCAGACAGAGGGGCAAAAACGAGGTCTTTCCTTGGGAACATATTTCCCCCGGCGTGTCTAGGGCATATTTGGCATCCGAGTGGCAGAAAGCTCAGAAAGGTGAATTGACCGGTGACTGCCGTCGGGCCGATTGTAAGGGGTGCGGTGTGTGCCAGAAGTTGGGAGTAAAGATTGTGGATTATTCAGGTGTCAGATTTCAGGCCATAGGCCATAGGCAATAGGCCATAGGCAATAGGCATTAGGTTTAAGGGCGTAAGTCGCAAGGTGCAAGGCGCCTGCCAGGGTTGAGCCATCAGCCAACAGGGTTCAGAAAAGTCTGCAAAATGCGGACTCTCGTCCGCCCATAAAGGGGCGGGGGACCGTCTAAAGGAACATAGAAAGACGGTGGTGGGGTGAGCAATTACGCTGTTGCTAATATTAAGGTTAAAGCTTAACATTATG
>JAZLMD010000059.1:0-3629 GCA_045598465.1 Acidaminococcaceae bacterium
GTCCAGGGGGATAACCTTCTGCCCCGTTACAATGCCCTCATCATCATTGATGATAAAACTGTTGCGTTTCTGTTTTTCGTGAAACTTGGTAATATTGGCCGCCGCCTCCTGCAAAATCCGCAAAAATTCCGGCTCCACCCGAGCCACCGCCTCCTCAATTTCCTGACGGCTTACCAAAAGCGTTGACAGCTTGGCCTTGTCAAACTTCTCATTATAGAAAAAAAGGGCTTTATCCCCGTCCCGACGCACGGCTGCGATAATATCCGCCACAATACCCTCCACGTCCACAGCGGGCACCACCCGGGCAAAAATCTGTTCCTTTGGCACCTCGCCGTATTTGTATATTTTAATCATCTTAATTCCTCCTATCCCACTGTGTCGCTCTGCTCCAGGTTTCAGGGAAGTTGGCAGTGTGCTGACTTTCCGCTTCTTGTCGTCACCCCACCACCATATCGCTTCGCTCCAGCCATCAGCCAACAGTAGTCAGGGTTCAGGGAAGTTAGCAACATACGAACTTTACTCAACCCTGATGGCTGAACCCTCAACCCTGGCAGGCGACTTGGGTCAATTTGTTTTTCAGGTCCTCTATCTGCCTGCCCTTGAATTTGCAGGCACTTCTGTTGGCAATCAGACGGGCGCTGATGGACATCACCTCTTCCAACACCCGAAGATTGTTTTCTTTTAACGTGGTGCCCGTCTCCACAATATCCACAATCACATCGCTAAGCCCCAACAGAGGCGCAATCTCAATGGAACCGTGCAACTTGATAATATCAATATTCCTGCCCTTGGACTGGTAGTACCTGCTGGCGATATTGGTGAACTTTGTAGCAATCCTTAGGGTCTTTGCAGAATCATCCTCAAAATCCCGTTGGCCCGCCACCACCATACGGCAAACTCCCAAATGCAAATCCTGCAGCTCGTCCACCTCCGGGGAATACTCCTTCAGAATATCCGCTCCTGCCACCCCGATATCCGCTGCCCCACGCTCCACATATTTGGATACATCGGAGGGCTTCACCCAAAAATAACGGATACGTTTTTCATCGTTATCAAAAAATAACTTGCGGCTGTTTTCCGAATATTGGGGACTGCCAAAACCTGCCCTGGCGAACAGGCCGTAAACCTTGTCACCCAGCCGTCCCTTGGGCAGGGCCACATTCAAATAACCCTCATCCTTCTGCTCTCCCCCAATCCGCTCCAAAAGATTAATATACACTGCAAAGCCGATGGCCCGGGACCTTCGATGCATCTTCTCCATCAGCGGATCGTACTGCCCCCCGGACAGCACGGGACTGGGTATGCCGTTAATATACCCCTTCATAATGGTACCATTATAATAATTGAGATCCGCCTCCAACTTGGCCGTCAAACGCAAATTACCGGCAAAACTCTCCCCCTGCAGCCGTTGCCACAGCACCGCATCCAGGTTGGCCAGCTCCAAAATCCAATCATCAGTAATCAGCTCCATGCTTTTGGCCGCCAGCACAATCACCTGATAAACATCTTCACTCTCAACCTTACCAAAGCACTCGATGCCGGTCTGCATAATCTCCTTGAAAGAATTGGTATCCTTAGTCACCCGATACACATTCTCATTGTAACAAACCCGTTGGGTAACCTCCGGCAAATCCTTGGAGTTCTTAATGATGCTCAATGTCACATCCGGCTTCAGGGCCATCAAACGGCCGTTGGTGTCTGTAAAAGTGATAACATTGTCAGACATCAAAAAACCCTTATTCTTGGCATACAAATCATACTCTTCAAATTTGCTCATACGGTAGGGCCGGTAACCATTTTGCAAATACAAACCTCTGAGCAGCAGCATATATTTTTCGCTGCCCTGCAGAACCAAATCCTCTACTTCCATTTCCACTTCCTATTTCAAATAAGTCAGGGCGGCCTTGTAGCCCCCCTCCCCGTATTGCAAGCACCTGTTCACCCTGCTGATGGTGGCACTGCTGGGACCCGCCTTCTCCACAATCTCGTTATAACTCTTGCCTTCACTCAAAAGCCGGGCGGTCTCCAACCGTTGTGCCATATCCTTGATTTCCTTGATGGTACACATATCCATCAAAAGCTTGTAACATTCATCCTTGCTATTGACCCTGCTTAACACCAACAACAAATTTTCCACATCAGGAGTTCTAATCTTATCCATCATCCCACCTTCCAACATTCATGTCGCTTCGCTCCAGGTATCAGGTGTCAGGTTTCAGGTATCAGGTTTCAGGGAAGTTGGCAACAATACGAACTTTACTCAACCCTGATGGCTGAACCCTCAACCCTGGCAGGCGCCCTGCGCCCTGCGCCTTGCGCCCTGTAATCCCCTAACACCTGAAACCTAATCCCTATCACCTTATTTCTGAATCGTATTCAAGAAGGAACGCAGCCGCTCGTTGGAACTGTTTTCAAACACTTCCCGGGGCGTACCCTCCACCTGAATAAATCCATCTGCAATAAAAACTATCCTGTTGGCCGCTTCCCTGGCAAACCCCATTTCATGGGTCACCACCACCATGGTCATCTTTTCCTTGGCCAAATCCCGCATAGTGTTCAGCACTTCCCCCGTCAGCTCCGGATCCAGGGCACTGGTGGGTTCATCGAAAAGCATTATGTCCGGCTTCATACACAGGGCACGGGCAATGGCCACCCGCTGTTGCTGGCCGCCGCTGAGTTTCAAAGGATACACATCCCGTTTCTCGGCCAAGCCCACCTTGGCCAACAGTGTCTCCGCTTCCCGCATAACCTCCGCCGCCTTACGCTTCTGCACCCGCAACGGGGCCTCAATCAAATTCTCCAACACCGTCATATGGGGAAAAAGATTAAACTGTTGGAACACCATCCCCATATTGCAAATTATCTGCTGCTGCTTCTCCCTGCTCACATATTTGCCGTCCTGGACCAGGGGCTTGCCGTCAATAATAATCGTACCGCCGGAAACATCCTCCAACTTGTTCAAACAACGGAGCAAAGTGGATTTGCCGCTGCCGCTGGGACCGATAATGGCCACAACCTCGCCCTCATCCACATCCAAACTGATATCCTTCAGGACCTGAAGCGTGCCGAAACTCTTGGCCAGATTTCTTATCTCAATCTTCTTCATCGCACACCTCCTTAGTCAGCACTGGAACGGCTGTAATATTTTTCCAAACGCTCAAACCCTATGGTGAACAACAATGTTGCCAAAAGATAGAACACCGCCGCCACCAAAAAGGGAACAATGGAAAAATCACGCTGCACCAGATTACGGGTGGTACGCATCAAATCATTCATGGCCAACACATATACCAGGGAAGTGTCCTTCACCAAGGTAATGGTCTCATTGGAAATCGGTGGCAGCACAATGCGGAACACCTGGGGCAGAATAACCCTTCTTAAGGTCTGCCAGTAACCCATACCCAGGGCATGGGCCGCCTCATACTGGCCCTTGGGAACCGCCTGAATGCCGCTGCGGAAAATTTCGCAGAAATAAGCGGCATAATTAAACACGAAAGCAATAATCGCCGCCGTGAAATCTTCAAAATAAACCCCTATAGTGGGAAGGGCAAAATAGACGAAAAGCATCTGCATCACCAGGGGGGAACCCCTCAGCACCCACACATAGGCGGCAATGAACTTCTTAATTA
>JAZLMD010000060.1:0-4024 GCA_045598465.1 Acidaminococcaceae bacterium
ATTGAACTCACCGTGTTCCGTTACAAAACGAACTTTTTCGTTGGATGCAAATTGTCCCGGCTGTTTGATAATTTTTCTAACAGTCAGATGGTAACCCTTGCCGTAAAGCACATCCAAATCTTCACGGGTTACATGACAGTGACGAGCACTGATTCCAAGAGGTAATTCAAATTCCATTTTTTCACTCCTTTTTATATAATTACTATACTTGCGCCTTGCGCTTTATAATCCCCTAACACCTAATACCTAATGCCTATTGCCTAACGCCTATTGCCTATGGCCTAATGCCTAACACCTGAAACCTATTTCAACCACAGAACCATCTTACCATCCTTACGCTCTGCGCCTTGCGCTTTGCGCCCTAAATTCTAATGCCTATGGCCTATAATGCCTATGGCCTATGGCCTAATGCCTATGGCCTATAATGCTTTGTGCCGCCCTGTTGGCGGCAGCAACTGCCTCCACTACTGTAGCCGGTCCAGTCACCAGGTCACCGCCGGCATAAACCCTGTCCATGCCGGTCAAACCTTGCGGGTCAACCTGGAGTTTTCCCGACTGCCAACTGGGTTTCTGCCCTACAGCAAAAATAACCTTGTCGCAAGGCAAAACATGGCCGGAATTGGGTTGGGCCGTAACGGAGGCCCTGCCCGATTCGTCAGGTTCACCCAATTGCATTTTGTTGCAACGGAGACCTTTTACCTTTTCCCCCTCCCTCACTATCTCACAAGGGTTGGTCAGAAAGGCGAAGGAAATACCTTCATGCAAAGCATCTTCATATTCATCCGGGCGGGCGGGCATTTCACTTTCGCTACGCCGATATACAACGGTCACTTCAGCCCCCAAATGCCGGGCGCAGCGGGCCCCGTCCATGGCCACATTGCCCCCACCAACTACAATCACTTGTTTGCCATAAAAATCTTTTTGCAGTTGTTCCTTAAGGGCATTGTCCTGACCGTTCAAAATGGACAAAAACTCAGTAGCACCGAAAATATCCTCAGATAAATTTTCTCCCGGAATTCCCATAAACTTAGATACTCCGGAACCGGTGGCAACATAAATGTAATCAAATTCATGCAGCAGTTCCTGGACCTCACTATTGCCTTTGATTTCCCTACTTGTTACAAACTGCACACCCTGTTCAGACAATCTTTCAATGAGATTATCTAAAATCTTTTTATCCAAACGAAAATCAGGAATGCCGTACCTGACCATGCCTCCCAACAGTTTTTCCTTCTCAAAAACAGTTACCGCAAAACCTTCCAAGGACAGGGCATTGGCAAAAGTCAGACCGCTGGGACCGGAACCGATTACAGCTACTTTTCTGCCGTTGGGTGTTTTTGAGGTTGGTGTAAAACTGCCATTGTCATTGGCAAAACGCTCCAATTGACCGATGGCAATACTCCTGCCGCGAATGCCCTGAATACAATTTCCTTCACACTGATGCTTTTGGTCGCAGACCCGACAGGTAATGGCTGACATAAAATTGTTCTTGTTTAAGATGGCGGCAGCAGCATCCGTATTTCCCTCTTTCAATTCATGGATGAATTGGGGAATATGGGTATGCACGGGACAGCCCTCTGCACAACGGGGTTTGGGGCAATTGAAGCATCTTTTTGCTTCCTGTAACACTTCTTCCTTCGTCATTTTTTTACACCAAACCTAAACCCGCCTTAGCCGCTTCAAATTTAATCATTTCTTCATCCAGGGTCAGCACCTCCCCCTGTTTCATAAGAACCTTGCCGTTGCAAAGCACAATATCAACATCTCTGGAAGATGCGGCATAAATCAACATACTCATAAGATTGTGACGGGGATACCAGGAACATGCGTCCATTTTATATAGAGCAATATCCGCCAGATAGCCAACCTCAATCTTACCCAATTTGTCAAAACCAAGGGCTTTGGCTCCGTTCAAAGTGCCCAATTGCAAAGCCATATCCGCAGGAACTGCCAAGGGATTTTTGCTAACACCTTTGGCCAAAAGTGAAGCGGTTTGCACTTCCTCCAACATATCCAGATTGTTATTGCTGCTGGCTCCGTCCGTACCGATGGCGACATTCACCCCTGCTTCCATCATCTTTGTGATTGGTGCTATACCGCTGGCCAGTTTCAGATTGCTTTGGGGGTTGTGGGCTACCGTCACATTATGTTTGGCCAAAATTTGAATGTCATTGCCGTCCACACAGACACAATGAGCGGCTATGGTGGGGCTGTCGAACATTCCCACAGATTTAAGATAAGCCACAGGACTCATACCATGTTCCTTGATGCAGTTATTCACCTCAAACTCCGTTTCAGAAACATGGATATGGTTGGCAATGCCATATTTTTTGGCTGTTGCTGCAATGGTCTTGAGGTGGTCTTCACCAAGGGTATAAACTGCATGGGGGCCAAACATTACCTTAATCCTCCCCTCTGCCTTATTGTGCCAATCTTTATATAATTCCAAACTGTCTTGGATTTTTTCTTGCAAACCATTATCAGAAAAAATTATGCCACGGGACAACACACCCCTGATGCCGGCTTTTTCGGTGGCCTCAGCCGTTATATCCATACGGAAATACATATCGTTATAACAGGTGGTGCCGCCTTTAATCATCTCCAAAAGGCCCAGATATGAACCCCATTTGAAATGTTCGTCCTTAAATTTGGCTTCCGCAGGCCAAATTCTGTCATTCAGCCAACTCTGAAGATCCATATCGTCCCCGTAACTCCGCAAAATGGTCATGGCAAGATGAGTGTGGGTATTCACCCAGCCGGGTACAGCCAACCGGTTTTTACCGTCAATGGTTTCTTTTCCTTCAATTCCCTCCGTACCGATGTAGGCAATGGTATTGCCGTTAATGCCAATGTTCACTTCCTTTTGTTCAGTATCGTGAACCACATAGACGTTTTTAATCGCAACATCGTACATCATCTTATTTTATCCTTTCTGAAGTTTGCTATAGGTATTGAAATAGAAATCCCGCAATTTCAGCAAACTTTCTTCACTAATTTTTTGGGCTCCACCAAGATTTTCGGCCAAATAATAAATCTTAGCCATTTTTTCCAAAAGTTGGGCATAAAGAAGTGCCTCCCTAATGGTGTTGGCACACACCACCGCCCCGTGATTGGACAAAAATACAGCATTATTATTTTTCAGTGCCTCAACTACATTTTTGGCCAATTCTTCCGTACCTGCCAAAGCATACAGGGCGCATTTGATTTCAGTTTCCGCCAGACATGCACCATCCTCCGTAATCACCGGCAAGGCCTTACGGGCAACAGCCAAAGCCGTAGCAAAAACGCTGTGGATATGTACTATGGCATGCACATCCTTGCGTTTGGCATAAATTGCCTTGTGCAGGGGCAGCTCACTGCTGGGCCGGCGTCCGCCTTCTTCCCCCACAACCACAATATCATCTTCCGACAGTTTGTCATACCCCAAACCGGAAGGAGTAATGGCAAACACTCCCTCCCGACAGATACTGATATTGCCCCAACTGCCCACCGTCAGACCTAAGGAACTGAATTCCTTACAGGCCGCAACAATTTCCTGCCTCACAATATTTTTATCCATCATTCTGCATGCAGATATTGATACTGCTCCTTCGTAAGTTTGTCAATTTTATAACCTTCGGACGCCAATTTCAGATTGGCAATTTCCCTGTCCAACTCCTCCGGCAAAAGATAAAGTTTGTTGGTCATGGCACTGCCGTGTTCCTTGATATACTTCATGGCCATGAACTGCATGGCAAAACTCAAATCCATAATCTCAATGGGATGCCCGTCAGCACAGGCCAAATTAACCAAACGTCCCTCCCCAAGCAAATTGATTTTATGACCGTTAGCTAAAGTGTAGGCAGTAATGTTCTTCCTCACTTCGTAAGGTTTGGACACACTCAACGTCTTCAACTCCGGAATATTTATTTCCACGTCAAAATGTCCGGAATTGCAGAGAATGGCTCCGTCCTTCATTAAGGGATAGTGCTTACCACGGATGACATTCCGGCAGCCGGTGACAGTAATAAAAATATCACCATAT
>JAZLMD010000061.1:0-5979 GCA_045598465.1 Acidaminococcaceae bacterium
TTATAGGAATATGTTGACCGAGAAACAGATTACTTCCATGGAGTTATATCTGAATGAGGATTTGTCTTTAACGGAGATTGCCTCAGAGATGGGTGTGAGCCGCCAGGCGGTGTTTGACCTGTTGAAGCGGGTGGAGGCACAACTGCAAAAGTATGAAGCAAAGCTTCATCTTTTATGAAGTTAGAAGTTATAAGTTACAAGTTATAAATTAGTGGAAATTTGGCCTGGAAATGATTAAAAAGGATAATGTTGTTCAGCTGAAAAGTGAACAATTTGCGTTGAGGATAGTTAGGTGTTATCAATTTCTTATAACTTCCAAACAAGAGAGAGTTTTGTCCAAACAGCTGTTACGGGCAGGAACAAGTATTGGAGCGAATGTTACAGAAGCTGAATATGCTCAGAGTGTTTCAGATTTTTATAGTAAAATGCAGATAGCATTGAAAGAGGCGGCTGAAAGTCGTTACTGGATAGAATTGTTATATCAGGGGAAATATTTGGATAAGGAGCAGTATAGTTCGTTGTTAGATGATGTTCAGGGTATTATAAATATCTTGGTGAAGATTTCCAAGTCCAGAAAAACAAAGGAATTATAATCATCAATTTTGCCCCGCAAAATTGTCCTTTAATTTCTAACTTCTAACTTATAACTTATAACTGAAATTATTATGGCTTTTGAGAATTTGTCGGATAAACTGCAAAATGCGTTGAAACTTTTCCGTGGACATGGCAGGATTACGGAAGAGGATTTGAAGGAGCCCCTCCGTCAGGTACGGATGGCCCTTTTGGAGGCGGATGTCAATTTTAAGGTGGCCAAGGATTTTATTAACGGTATAAAGGCCAAGGCCCTTGATGCTTCCATTGACCAGGGTTTTAATGCCCATCAGCAAATCATTAAGATTGTCAATGAGGAGCTGATTGTTCTTTTGGGCGGGGAGGTGGCCAAACTGGCGGTGAGCCCCAAGCCCCCCACGGTTTATATGTTCTGCGGATTGCAGGGCGCCGGCAAGACCACCAGTGTGGCTAAGCTGGCCCACTATCTGAAGTACAAGAAGAATAAAAAGTGTCTTTTGGTGGCCGCCGATATATATCGTCCTGCCGCCATTGAGCAGTTGGAGGTTCTGGCCAAGCAGGTGGGGGCGCCTTTCTTCAGTATGGGGGACAAGGTGAGTCCCGTGGAGATTGCAAAATCGGCTTTGGAAAAGGCCCGGTACCTCGGTAGTGATGTTGTTCTGATAGACACCGCCGGCCGGCTTCATATTGACGAAGAGCTGATGCAGGAATTGAAGGATATTAAGGCGGCCGTGGAGCCCACGGAGGTGCTGCTGACGGTGGATGCCATGACCGGTCAGGATGCGGTGAATGTGGCGGCTTCCTTCAATACCCAGCTGGGGATTGAAGGTATTATCGTTACCAAGTTGGACGGCGACGCCCGGGGCGGTGCCGTGCTCAGCGTAAAGGCGGTCACCGGCAAGAGTGTGAAATTTGTGGGTATGGGCGAAAAGATTGATACCCTGGAGCCCTTCTATCCGGACCGGATGGCCGGCAGAATTCTGGGCATGGGGGATATCCTTTCGCTGATTGAGAAGATTAAGGATACCACGGATTTGGCCAAGGCCATTGAGGCGGAGCGGGCCATCCGTAAGAATGAGTTCACTTTGGATAATTTTTTGGAGCAGATGCAGCAGGTGCGGAAATTGGGTTCTATGGAGAGTATCCTTTCCATGATTCCCGGCATGGGCGGTATTGCGGAAAAACTTAAGGAAGCCAAGGTGGATGAGAAGGAGTTGGACCGGGTGGCGGCCATCATCCGTAGTATGACCCCCAAGGAACGCCGCCGGCCGGAGATTATCAACGGCAGCCGCCGCAAACGGATTGCGGATGGCAGCGGTACCAGGGTACAGGATGTGAATAAATTGCTTAAGGGGTTTGAGCAGAGCCGCAAGCTGATGAAGCAGATGGGTGGCATGGCGAAATTCGGCAAGGGATTGAAATTGCCTTTCATGTAGTTCAAAAACTGTTCGCTATTATCTTTTCACTAATTCGGTAATACTACTCACAGGAGTCGTATATAAATGAGAGAATATAGAAAAAGGAGGAAATTCTAAGATGGTTAAGATTCGTTTGAAACGTATGGGTGCTAAGAAGGCCCCTTTCTACCGTATTGTTGTGGCTGACAGCCGTGACGCCCGGGACGGACGCTTCATCGAAAGTATCGGTTATTATGACGCTACCACCGAACCTGCCAATGTCAAGATTGATGCCGAAAAGGCCCTGGCTTGGATGGGTAAGGGAGCACAGGCCACCGATACGGTTCGTAATTTGTTCCAAAAGAACGGCATTATGAAACAGTTCGCAGAACAAAAAGCGGCAAAATAAGGGGTGGTTTGGCATGAAGGAATTAGTTGAGGTTATCGCCAAATCCCTGGTGAACAATCCTGACCAGGTTACGGTTGAGGAGGAGCTTACCGGCACCACTTTAAAATTGAAACTGTGTGTTGCCCAACCGGATATGGGCAAGGTCATCGGCAAACAGGGACGGATTGCCAAGGCCATCCGTACTGTGATGAAGGCAGTGGCAACCCGGGAGAACGTGAAGGTAATTGTTGAGATTGGTGAGGATAGGTAGGATTATGGAGAATATGTATGTTCGTGTGCCTGTTGCCGTCAAGGCAAAGGTGACGGAAGACACCAAAATGAAAATCATCGCTGACTTGGAAGAGACCGTAAAGCAGATGCAGACGGGGCTGGAGAGCTTTGAGTTTGAAGCCCGTCGGGTGTTGAATCAGGCCGCCGGTGATTTGAGCAAACTTCCCGCTCTTAGGGAACAGATTGAATTGCGTAAGGCCCAGATGGTGGAGGAAAAGGAAGAGACCGAAGCCAAGCTGGAGCGGGCGCGGAATCTGACCATTGGGTCCGAGATTGGCCATGGGACTTTGGAACGGACTGTGGAGATTAAGATTGGCACTAACCTGGACGCTCTTATGGGGGCGGAGGTTGTCACCGAAGACGGCAAGATTATTGCCTTCAGGGAATAATGGATGAAAAAATTGTAATCGGTAAGATTGTCGCGCCGCACGGAGTGCGGGGCGACATTCGTATCTTACCGCTTACGGAAACGCCGGAGCTGTTTTTGGAACTGAAATGCCTGTGTCTGGCAGGGGGCAGGAAGCTGACCGTAACCAAGGCCAGGTTTCAGAAAAATATGGTTCTGGTGACGACTGAGGAAATTAAAAACATGGAGGAGGCGGAAAAACTTCGCAATCTGGAAGTTCTGGTTCCGAAGGAGGATTTGCCCCCACTGCCTGAGGGCCGTTTCTATGTCAGCGACCTGAAAGGTTTCGTGTGCCTGGACGAGGCGGGAAAACAGATTGGTTTTTTTTATGACACCTTACAGACGGGCAGCACGGATGTTTTTGTGATAAAAGGGATGGACGGGAAGGAGATTTTGGTTCCCGCCATCAAAGATAATATTTTGCAGATTGATGTGCCGGGCCGGAGCATGCTGGTGCGGCTGCCGAAGTGGCTGGATTAGGATGAAGTTTCTTTTCATTACTATTTTTCCGGAGCAAATAGTACAGGCGGCGGGACACAGCATTTTGCAGCGGGCCCAGGACGCAGGACTGATTGAAATCAGCACCATCAACCCCCGTGATTTTACTACGGACAACCACCGCAGTGTGGACGACACCCCTTTTGGCGGCGGTGCCGGTATGGTGTTCAAGCCGGCGCCACTGGTGGCGGCCATCCGGGCGGCCAAAGAAAAACTGCCCCTGGCCAGGGTAATCGCCCTCTCCCCGGGGGGCAGGACCCTGAATCAGAAATTGGTACGGGATTTGGCAGGGGCGGGGCAGGATTTGATTTTCGTTTGCGGTCATTACGAGGGCTTTGACGAGAGAATTTTTCATTGGGTGGATGAAAAGGTTTCCATCGGGGATTATGTGTTGACCGGCGGAGAGTTGCCCGCACTGATTATCACCGATGCGGTGAGCCGTTTCATCCCCGGGGTGTTGGGCAAGCGGGTCAGTGCCGAGGAGGACAGTTTTGCTTCCGGGCTTTTGGAATACCCCCAGTACACCCGCCCCGATGTTTTTGAGGGGCTGGCGGTGCCGGAGGTGCTGCGGAACGGTGACCATGGCAAGATTGCGGCCTGGCGGCTGAAAAAATCCCTTTTGGCCACCTACCGTTTGCGGAAGGACCTGCTGAGCGAAGAGCAGATCGGCATGATAGAGGGGACATTGCACCCCAAGATGTGTAAGACCCAGCGGAGGTTTTGGGAGGATTTGCGGCAGGAGCTGGCCGGTGAAAGTGAGGTAAAGGAAGGATGAATGTAACAGTATTTTTGGGTTCTGTCCGTGGCAACAGGGAGATATATGAGCAGACGGCCAGGGCCATCGGCACCGGTTTGGCCAGGGACGGTCATACTTTGGTCTTCGGAGGTACCAAGGAAGGTCTGATGATGGATATGGCTACGGCGGCCTTGGAAAATGACGGCAAGGTTATTGGCGTAGTGACGGAGTCCCTTTTCAGAACTTATGGGGTGGTGGAAGGGCTGACGGTTCTGGAGCTGACCAAGAAAATGGCGGACAGAATCAGCCGTATGATAGAGTTGGGTGATATGTTTGTTATTTTCCCCGGCGGAGAGGGGACCTTGGAAGAAGCGGCAACAGCCATGTCCATCAATAAACTGATGCCCAAAGCACGTAAGCATATTTTCTTTTTGAACTTGGCGGGATACTATGACGGGTTGGAGGCCTTTTTCAAGAAAATGAGTGAGGAAGGTTTTGCCGGCGAGCATTTTTTCCAGTATTGCCATTTTGTGTCCTCGCTTGAGGAAATGAAAGCAATTGGGAAGGATATTTTTACCAATAAAGATGTTTCCTGATTTCGGGATTGGTGTTCTCCTGGCGGTTTTCACCGCTCTTGTGAGCACACCGATTGTGAAAAAAATAGCCCTCAAAGTGGGGGCGGTGGATTTGCCGGACCAACGGAAGGTACACAAGGAAGTTATGCCCCGTTTGGGCGGGTTGGCCATTTATCTGGGTTTTATGGCGGGAATGTTGTCCTTCGGAACTTTGGACCGGGACAATGTCATTATTATAGCGGGGGCTACCCTGATTGTTGCCGTAGGTGTGTTGGACGATATTTACCAACTGCCGGCCAGGGTGAAACTGGCAGGCCAGATTGTGGCGGCGGCCGTACCTGTGCTGGCCGGCATCCGTATTGAATGGATTGGCGGCTTTTTGGGCGGTGATTATGTTTATTTTGAGGAATTAAGTTTTCCTCTGACCATATTTTGGATTGTGGCCTTCACCAATGTGGTGAACCTGATTGACGGACTTGACGGTCTGGCGGCGGGGGTGGGGGCCATCGGGTCCTTTACCATTGCTTTTTTGGCTTTGCAGGCCGGCTATGCGGATACGGCCTATATTTATGGGGTGCTTTGTGCCGCCATCATCGGCTTTTTCCCCTTCAATTTTAATCCTGCCTCTATTTTCATGGGGGATACGGGTTCCATGTTTATCGGCTACATTGTGGGGGCGTTCAGTGTGGACGGGGTGGTGAAGACCGCCGCCACTGTTTCCCTTTTGGTGCCGGCCATCGCCTTCGGTCTGCCCATCATGGATACCGCCTTTGCCATTGTACGGCGTTACCGCAACGGTGTGCCCATATTTAAACCGGACAAGGGGCATATCCATCATCGGCTGTTGGCTTTAGGCCTGACCCAACGTGAGGCGGTGCTGGTTTTGCACGGCATCACATTGGCCCTGGCTTTAGTGGCAGTGTTCATCGCCCGTTGGAGCAGAGGTGTGTAAGGGGACGAAAAACATTGACATGGTGTATTCAAATGTATAGAATTGTAGTCAAAAGTAGTGTGTAAAATCGGAGGTATAGTTATGCCAACATCGGTTGTGCAATTCAGGGTGGACAATGAACTTAAACAAAATTTTTCTGAAATTTATGCTAGGTTGGGTCTGGATC
>JAZLMD010000062.1:0-2880 GCA_045598465.1 Acidaminococcaceae bacterium
TCTTCACTCAGCCAATTTTTGCAACAGCATCATATTTGCCACCACCCCATCCCCGCCGGGAACAGGGGAATAGGCACTGGCTTTTTTATAGCAGTCAGGACTAATATCCCCCACAATACCCTCAGGTGTAACATTGATGCCCACGTCAATCAGCACCGCCCCCTCCTTCACCATGGAAGGTTTTACAAATTCGGCCTTTCCCACCGCAGCAATCAGTATATCTGCTGCGGCAGTCACCTCTGCCAAATTTTTAGTATGGGAATGACAAACAGTTACCGTACAATTTTCCTGCAAAAGCAAATTTGCCACCGGCTTTCCCACCACATTGCTACGGCCAATGACCACCGCCCGTTTACCGTCCAATTCCACCCCATAGTGACGCAGGATGGCCAGGCAGGCCCTGGCTGTGGCAGGAGCCCAAGCGCTTCTGCCGGCATAAAACTCACCAATGTTGTAACTATTCAAACAATCCAAATCCTTGGCAGGAAGAATGGCATCCGCAATTTTGTTTTCATCAATCTGCTCCGGCATGGGGAAAAGCGGCATAATGCCATTGATTATTTCTGAACCGTTAAGTTTATCGACTATCGCCAACACATATTTTTCAGTCGCATTCCCGGGGAAACGATAAAACTTTATCATTCCGCCCAATGTCACTATCAATTTAGTGATGGTTTTGCTGTAGGCAATACTTGCCCCATCATCACCAACCAGAAGCAGTGCCAAAGTTCTGCCATTGATTTTCGATACAATCTGTTCTTTATATGCCTCAGCCACCGGTTTGCCATATAATACTGTTTGCTTCATAACTGACTTCCTTCTGTAAGATAAAAGCTAAAAGAGATAAGAGAGAAAATATGGTCAATTTTCATTTTACGAAAAAGGCCAATCGCAGGATTTCCTCCTATTCGCTCTAAGGCGTAAGGCACAATAGAGTGAAAGGGTGAAAAAGCTCGCACTCTGTAAACTTTGCTAATGCCTAAGGCCTATGGCCTAATGCCTGGATTAGAACAATCCGCTGATTACCCCGTCATCAGAAACATCAATCTTCTCCGCTGCAGGAACGGGAGGCAAGCCGGGCATGGTCATAATATCCCCGGTTAGCACTACCACAAAACCGGCACCGGCACTGATACGGCAATTCTTGATGGTAACCTTGAACCCTGTGGGACGGCCAAGTTTATTCTGATCATCACTGAAAGAATACTGGGTCTTGGCCATGCAAACCGGCAGTTTGCCATACCCCAAACGCTCAAAATCGGCCAGGGCCTTCTCCGCATCCGCACTGTAATTCACCCCATCGGCTCCATAAATTTCCCGGGCCACGGTCTCAATCTTGTCCTTCAAACTCATCTCATCCGGATAAATGGGTTTGAAATCGGCGGTACCGCCCTCCGCCAGCCGGACAACTTCCTTGGCCAAATCAATGCCGCCTTCACCGCCCCGGGCAAAAACGTCACTCAAAGCCACATTCACACCATGTTTTGCACAATGAGCCCGTACCGCTTCCAATTCCTCCGGAGTATCCTGAGCGAAAATATTGATGGCCACTACCAGCGGCACGCCGTATTTCTTCACATTCTCAATGTGTTTTTCCAAATTGGGCAAACCTTTGATAACCGCCTCCACATTGGGCGCAGCCAATTCTTTTTTATTCACCCCGCCATGCATCTTCAAAGCCCGGACGGTGGCCACCAGAACCACAGCATCAGGTTTCAAGCCGGCGTAACGGCACTTAATGTCAAAGAATTTCTCCGCACCCAAATCAGCACCGAAACCTGCCTCCGTAATAGTGTAATCCGCCAGCCGCATTGCGGTCTTGGTAGCCATCACGCTGTTGCAGCCGTGGGCAATATTGGCAAAGGGACCACCATGAATAATGGCCGGCACATTCTCAATAGTTTGTACCAAATTGGGCTTCATGGCATCCTTCAACAATGCCGCCATAGCCCCCTGGGCCTTAATCTGACCTGCAGTGACAGGATTCCCGTCATAATCATAGGCCACGATAATCCGGCTAAGCCGTTCCTTCAAATCATGCAAATCCCGGGCCAAACAAAGAATGGCCATAACCTCGGAGGCCACCGTAATGTCGAAACCGTCCTGACGAGGTACGCCATGGGCCTTGCCGCCCAAGCCCACCACAATCTGACGCAGTTCCCGGTCATTCATATCCACAACCCTCTTCCAAACAATACGCCGTGGGTCGATATTCAACTTATTGCCCTGTTGCACATGGTTGTCCACCATGGCACTCAGCAACATGTGGGCGGAAGTAATGGCATGGAAGTCACCGGTAAAATGCAGATTGATATCCTCCATAGGCACCACCTGGCTGTAACCGCCACCGGCCGCACCGCCCTTAACACCCATACATGGTCCCAGGGACGGCTCACGCAATGCCACAATGACATCCTTATCAATCTTGGCCAAACCCTGTGCCAGCCCCACAGTAGTGGTAGACTTACCTTCCCCGGCGGGTGTGGGGGTAATGGCAGTCACCAAAACCAGCTTGCCCGGCTTGCCTTCCTTCTCCAAACGCCGAATCAGGGGCATGGAAAGTTTTGCCTTGTAACGGCCATACATCTCAATATCCTCTTCCTTGATATTAAGTTTTTTCGCCACCTCCACGATGGGCAACATCTTTGCTTCCTGAGCAATCTCAATGTCTGACTTAAAAGGCATAATAACCTCCTCACAAAAAAACACTAAAAACTATAAAAATAGCCGCACACCTGCACGACTATGCGCCCAGACGGTCGGCTAAAATCATTCATACTCCCCGTGGTAAACTCCACTCAATCCGTCAGTAATATGAACGAAAGTATTATAACATTTTCAAACTCTTTTAGCAAGTAATTTGGGTTAAAATTCTGCCAC
>JAZLMD010000063.1:0-7576 GCA_045598465.1 Acidaminococcaceae bacterium
TTTTTTCGGAGACAGTTTTTTATTTCTGTAATACTCCGTACCTTTCAAATCCACAGAAGCCATCAGACCGCGGGTGGCCATCTGATAAACCCAAATCTCCCGGCCGACACAAACAGCACCCTCATAAGCACCGCCGCTCTCCCTGTCCTTGGCGGTCAGCTCACCCTCAGCACCGAATTTCCAGCCGCTGTTGATAAAATTATAGTAAGCATCCTGAGTGCCAAAAACAAAAACCATGGCATATTCCTTGGCACCCAAACCAAGCCCCACAGAGTATTCACCCATCTTCATGAACACTTCCTCGCCGGTACGGTTGTTCCGGGCCAAGCCGCGGCCATGTCCTCCGCCCCAAACAATTGCCCTGTAACCGGAATTGACAAACACCGCATAACCGGGACACTCGGCAATAACCCGTTTTGCACGGGGCTTAAGCTCATACAAATTTTCCAAGGTGGTGGCAACCTTGTTGCGGATTTCCAACTTCTCTCTGGCAATCTTGTTGCTGTCAGCCGCCAGCACACTGCCAACACAGAGCATCGTGGCCAGAACCAGAAGCCCCACTTTCTTCCAAAACTTCATTTTCTTTTTCTCCCTTTTTAATTTGTTAAGCTTCTGACGGGGGCAGGAATTCTGCCGCCCCGTCCGATAAACTTGGCCGGACTGAATTCGTTAACGCTGATGACCGGGGCGTAACCCAAAAGGCCACCGAATTCCACCCTGTCACCCACCTTTTTTCCTATGACCGGTACCAGACGCACCGCCGTGGTCTTGTTGTTAATCATGCAGATGGCCGCCTCATCCGCAATAATGGCGGAAATGGTCTCCGGCTGAATGCTGCCGGGAACCGCAATCATATCCAACCCCACGCTGCAGACACAGGTCATGGCCTCCAACTTCTCAATATTCAAACATCCCTTTTCCACCGCCCTAATCATCCCCGCATCCTCGCTGACAGGAATGAAGGCGCCGCTCAAACCGCCCACATAACTGGAGGCCATCAGACCGCCCTTCTTCACCGCATCATTCAAAATGGCCAAAGCAGCCGTGGTGCCGGGACAACCGCAACACTCCAGCCCCATCTCCTCCAAAATATGGGCCACACTGTCACCAACCGCCGGAGTGGGTGCCAAACTCAAATCTATAATACCGAACTGGGTGTTGAGCCGTCTGGCCGCCTCCTGGGCCACCAGCTGGCCCACCCTGGTAACCTTGAAAGCGGTCTTCTTGATAGTTTCCGCCACCACCCCGATGTCCTGTCCCCGCACGTTCTCCAAAGCCGACTTCACCACTCCTGGGCCGCTGACTCCAACATTGATAACAGTTTCCGGCTCCGTCACCCCATGGAAAGCCCCCGCCATGAAGGGATTGTCAGGCACAGAATTGCAGAACACCACCAGCTTGGCGCAACCGATGGAATCCCTGTCCGCCGTAAGCCGGGCCGTCTCCTTTATCACCTTGCCCATCCGGGCCACCGCATCCATATTGATGCCGCACCTGGTGGAACCAACACTGACACTGGAACAAACAATATCCGTAGCCGCCAAAGCGGAGGGAATGGAATCAATAAGATGCTCATCTCCCTTGGTAAACCCCTTGTCCACCAGGGCCGAAAAACCGCCCACAAAATTTACACCCACCGCTTTACCCGCCTTGTCCAAAGCTTTCGCAAGTGGGGTATAATCCGCAGAATTGCACCCTTCACCCACCAATGAAATGGGGGTCACACTAATACGCTTATTGATGATGGGGATGCCCAGCTCCGCCTCAAGCTCCTCACCCACCCTAACCAAATTTGCCGCCCTGCGACAAATCTTGTCATAAACCTTGGCCGCCACCCTGCCCATATCCTCACCGATGCAATCCCTAAGGGAAATCCCCATGGTGATGGTACGGATATCCAAACAATCATGGGTAATCATTTTGGTGGTTTCCAAAACATCCTGAACGCTGTAAAGCATACCCCCTCCTAAACTCTGTGCATGGCCTTGAAAATTTCTTCACTCTGCAGGCGAATTTCCAGTCCCATTTCGCCCCCCAACCTGGCGAACTTTTCCTGGGCCGCTTTAAAGGAAATTCCGTCATCAGTCATATCTGCCAACAGCACCATATTGAAAAAACCCTCCATAATGTTCTGGTTGATATCCACGATATTAATTTTCTCCTCGGCACAGGTAGTGGCAACCTTGGCCACAATACCCACCTTGTCTCTGCCCAACACAGTTATAACGATTCTCATACTGACCTCCCCACTATACAATTTGGAAAATATAAAACTTCAAGTAATTGGTCTCCGGCACATTCCACAAAATGGGATGATCCGGTGCCTGCTGCCTGGCCTCAATCTGCCGCAGGGATACGGACGCATCCCTGGCCGCCCCCTTCAACATCTCCACAAAAAACTCCTCCTTCATGAAATGGGAACAGGAACAGGTTGCCAAATACCCGCCCCTGGGCAAAATCTTCATGGCCTTGCGATTAATCTCCTTGTAACCCCGGATAGCGGCAGGAACGGTGGCCCCGCTCTTGGTAAAAGCGGGAGGATCAAGAATAATGAAATCAAAATCCTTGTTATGCTCATCCTCCATCCTGGTCAACAAATCAAAAACATTGGCCTCCACCGTCTCTATCTTTAAACCGTTCAACTCCCCATTCTTACGGACCATGGTCAAAGCGTCAGCGCTGATATCCACCGCCACCACCCGTTCCGCACCGCCCCTGGCGGCATTCAAAGCAAAGGAACCGGTGTGAGTAAAGCAGTCCAACACCCTTCTGCCCCGCACCAATTTGGCCACCGCCTGGCGGTTGTATTTCTGATCCAAAAAATAACCCGTCTTCTGACCGTTGGCAAAATCAACCTGATAACGGATACCGTTCTCAATAATTTCCGTAACTCCTGTCTCCAGCCCTGCTCTCTGACCCCTGTCTCCAGGTGCCAAGTACCATCCTGTACCCTGCTGCAGCCCTTCCAACTCACGGATTTTTACATCATTCCTTTCGTAAATGCCCCTGACCTCCGGCAATTCCTGCAAAAGAATACTGAAAATAACATTCTTTCGCAACTCCGTACCCAGGGACAGAACCTGAGCCACCAACACATCATTAAAACGATCCACCGTCAGACCTGGGAACCCGTCAGCCTCGCCGAAAATCAAACGGCAGCAATTAAAATCCGCTCCCATCACAGTACGGCGGTAATCCAGGGCATAACGCACCCTGCGGGTCCAAAACTGCCCGTCAAACCTGTCATTGGTATTGGTAGAAATGATCCGCACCCGAATCTTGGAATGGTCATTCACAAAACCGCTGCCGATATATTTTCCCTTGTGGCTCAACACATCCACAATATCACCGTTCCGGTACTCCCCTTCTACCTTAGTGATTTCCTCGGCAAAACACCACACATGCCCGGTGCGAATAAACTTCTCGCCCTTCTCCGTCAAAAAAAACTTAGCATATTCCCTCATATCATATTTTATTATACCACAAGACAAAGCAATTTCCTCACCAAAAACGAAACTTTTTTACAAAATATGACTATTCAAGCCACTGCAGGTTCTCGTTGCCTGATCCAATTTCCCAATATAAAATTCGGCTGAACAACAGAATTTTTCTCACCTCGGTGGAAATGAACTCATTCCCTGCGGATACCGGACTCATTTTTCTCGATAAAAAACAACGCCACCTCAGAACAAGCAGCGTTGTTTTTTTGCAATATAAATCAACTAAAAGTTTAAACAGACATAGTAACTACCACTCACCGACTTCTTGTTCACATCCGGCTAACGCCCACTTTCGACGTCACATTTTTATTTTGTTCAACAATCGCTCCGCCTGGTTTTTGGTAAGATTTTTAGAGAAAAGCATACTGTCAATCAAAAATCACAATTCTTCATCATCAAAAAACTCATTGATCAAATAATAACCCTTGTTGTAAGCGATTTCACAATCCAATTGACGCAATACCTCCACTCCGCCGGCCACGGTTTTGCGGTTATAGGTGACGCCATATTCTTCTTTCAGAATCTGCTGAATATCTTTCTGTTGCGGGGGATGTTCCTCATTGGCCCTTTTACGCAACAACTCCAAAATTATTAAAGGAATTCTTTTGATTACATTTTATGTTGTCTCTTGCGAACCAAATCCACTCCCTAAGTAATCTATTCTACTACACGTTCAGGAACAATTTTACCGGATTTTACCCCATCATAATCCGCATATTTCAGTTTGGAAATAAGTTTCAATTCCTTATTGCCTTCCGCCCCCAAAGTTAAAATTCTGGATTTTTCCCCATCTACAAAAATTTGTAACCCTATCTGAGATTTGTAGGCACTTGCTTTAGCAATCAAATCTGCCGGAATTTCATAATCCAAAACCAACATATAGGTTTCCCTGCCGTTAGTAATATCAAATTTTTTGAACGGCGTGGGAAAAACCTTGTACATTTTATTATCCACAATCAACATGGCGAAAGGTTCCGATTTTGTCTTCTCGTTAATTCCCGTCAGACGCACTGTTGCGTGATAATAGGACTCATTGGCATTAGTAACTGTCTTGTAAAAATCCAAAGTGGCAATATTGGTCAAAGAAGTTGCCCTTTTGCTAGTGTTATACACCACAATATCATGTTGGCTGTCATACATGCAACCAACTTCAGCGTGGGCGGCTAAACCAAATCCCAACACTCCTGCCAAAACACCTGCCATAAACATTTTTTTCATTATTTTTCCCTCCTCAAAATAAAATCTCTACATATACTACCCCAAAACAAGCACAATTTCAAGCTTTTTAGGTACAATTACCACTCTCCATTTTCTTCAGCACCAGCCGGAAATCACGCAATTATCATCTGCAACTACTCCTTCACATCCAACAAATCTACAATTATCTCTTCGATTCTGTCAAAAATCCTGTCCTGACTGAATCCGTAGGTTCTGGCGTCCCCGTTCACCCTACCCAATTCCCTAAATGCCCTGGTCAGCCGTGACATTTCAAACCCCTTCGTTGATATCAGGGTATTGCGAATCTGCCAGCCGGGATTTTTAATATCAGGAAAATACTTTTCCATTTCTTTTAGATTCATCCCCGTCTGCTGCAGCTCCAAAACACGAATCAGCATCCGCAATTTCCACAAAACCTGACCGATGATAGGTTCTCCCCTGGATCCGGGTTTTTTTTGTTCAATTCTCAGATAGCGAATGGCCTGCAACAATTTACGTTGGGCAATTGCCTCCGTAAGTTTGAAGATCCCCAACTGGGGCAAATCGCTAAATACCTCTTCCACATCCCTGGCAGTCCAAACCCGGCCCGTACCTGCAAATAACACCAGTTTATCAATTTCCTTATCCAGCAAATCCAACGGAACAGCATCAACCGGAGCCAGGTACTCCATGATCCTAATTATGCCAGTGCTGTCAAATTTTCCTCCCCGCTCTTCTGCCGCCATTTTCAACCAGGGTGCCAAATTTGCTGGCTTTAACGGTTCTGCTTCCACCACCGCACCCTTATCACGAATATTCTTGAACAGTTTTAACGTTTTATTGAATTTTGACACATTGAACAGTAGGGTGCAATAATCCGGTACATTATCCACAAGTGACAGAAACGGCTCCAACCGTTTTGCCAGGCCCTCATCCTTTGCATTACCTTTTTTCTCAAACAATTTTTCGTCCGCAATAATAACCAAACTCCTGCAACAAAAAAAAGGATAACTGTTGACCGCCTGCTCCACCTTGGCAAAATCTGTATCCTGGTTGAACCTGTAAACTTCCCTGTCCGACACCGACACATTCCTAAAAACCGCCTCAACAACAGAATCCTCAACCTTTTGACGGTAATAACTGTCTTCACCAACCACAGCCACCAAATTGGGAATGTTTTCACATTTCTTTATTTTTTCTATAAAAATTTTAGGCACAACTTCCATAATACAACAATTATATCAAAGCCCGGCACCCGTTCTCACGCCAAAGGATCCGGCCCGTACTGATTATCCCCTTCTGTACCTTTTTTAAAAATAAGATAGACCCACAGCCCAATATTAACAAAAAAAGCAACCAAAGCAATAATGGTACTGACAGTCGCCGTAGCAACACAAAGCACAGCCGGAGTAACAGCCCACCAGGCACTCATATCCACATCATGCAACCGCTTGATAACATTAATACAATTGGCATAAAACAACACAACAGCAACTGCCCAGCCCACAACAGGCAAACCGGCTACTGCAGCAATCACGCCGCTCAAAAGCCATACTGCAATATTGTATAAAATATATGGTTTACGGTTACGCCGGCCGGCAGGACTGAGCCAAAATTCCCAAGACCACAACTCCTGCTTAGTGCCAATAGAAAAACCCTCTTCTTGGAATTGCACCGGCACATCATCCACCGGTTCGGCCTCCAACACCTCTTCTTCCAAATCTCCTCCGCACTTGGAACAGAATCGCATCTCCTCCTCAAATTTCAAGTTACATTTATTACAAATCTTCATAACACTACACTCCTTTAAACAAACTGATTGCATAAATATTATAACATATTAACGTAACATCTGCACTATAATTTTACAAATAAATCGTCGGGGCTGTAACAAAATAGCCCCTTTTAATTTGCAAACCATTAAAAACTCAAATAAACCAACAAAACAAAAGGTCAGGTACTTGCCGGACGCACGGCAGATTACTTACTTACTTCCCGTAAACGGGTTCCGTGGGGCAAATATTGACAACTGATCGAACTCCCTGTCCTGTTTTAGCTGATTTGCTATATATTCCTTTATCACCGCTGTATTTTTCCCCAGGGTATCTACGTAATATAATGGGCCTGTTGTCAAGACCAAAATTGAAAAAATTTTAAGCGTGTTGACTTGACACTTTTTGGGAAACGTGACTACATTTTCCGTAGAAATAGTCATCAGGAACACAATACTCCAATGCCTCATGGGGTCTTTGCGTATTGTAATCATTAACATATCTGGCTATTGCCTCCCTCAATTCCCTGACACTTGAGTATTCATTGCTGTAGATTTCCTCCGTCTTAAAACTTCGGAACCACCTTTCTATCATAATGTTGTCCGCCCAGCGGGATCTCCCGTCCATGCTTTGACGTATCTCCAGTTCTTTCAAGAGTCCCTTGTATTCCCTGCTCGTAAACTGTACCCCCTGGTCTGAGTTTATGATTGCCGGGACACCATGCTTTTCCGCTGCATCCCTCACTGTCTGTATTACAACTGAAGTATCCAATGTGTCTGACAATGTCCAACCCATGATTTTACGGCTGAACCAGTCAATTATGGCTGTCAGATAGAGATGGCTGCGGTTGTATTTTATGTAGGTGATGTCTATTGACCACACCTGGTTTGGCATTACCACCCTGTAGTTACGCAGCAGGTACGGAACTATTGCCGATTTGAAATCTTTTTTGGACAGGTTTGGTTTCGGGTATACGGCACAAAGGCACATTTTGCCCATGAGACGGCGTACTACCTTACGGGTTACCTTGTATTGCTTTTTCGTCAGTATTACAACGATTTTCCTGCCTCCGATATATGGCATATCGGTATGAATGTTATCTATTTC
>JAZLMD010000064.1:0-2057 GCA_045598465.1 Acidaminococcaceae bacterium
TTGCTCCATACCTCTGATCAGGGGACCATACGTTTCACGGCCTTATGCAGAGGTTATAGCGGAGGCAAAAGAGCTGGTGGATAGGGGGGTTAAGGAAATTATTCTAATTGCCCAGGATACCACTTGTTACGGTTATGATTCGGAAGGGGCTTTTTTGTTGCCAAAGTTGCTACGTGAATTGAATGATTTACAGGGTTTGCACTGGCTTAGGGTGATGTATATGTATCCGAATAATTTTTCGGACGAATTAATTGAGTGTTTCACCACCATTCCCAAACTTTTGAAATATGTTGATATTCCTTTGCAACACGCCAGCGAAAGGTTGTTACAGGATATGAACCGGCATGCGTCTTACAAAGATGTTTGCACTTTGTTGGAAAAATTGAGGTGCCGGGTGCCAAGCATAGTTATTAGAACTACTTTTATTGTGGGGTTCCCCGGTGAGACGGAACGAGATTTTTTGGAACTTTGTGATTTTGTGAAGAAATACAGATTTTATAATGCCGGAGTATTCAGGTATTCTCAGGAAGAGGGGACTGTGGCGGGAAAACGGGAGGATCAGGTTCCGGAAGATATTAAGGAAAACCGCTACGATACAATAATGTCCCTTCAGGCCAAGATTTCTGAAGATTTGCATAAGGAAGGCAAGGGACAGGTAGTGGAAGTGGTGGTTGAAGGTTATGACCCGGATGAAGAAAACCTGGCTTACGGCAGAAGTTATCGGGAGGCCCCGGATATTGACGGCAGTGTGTTTATTGAAAATGCTGTGGGACTGAAGATTGGTGATTTTGTGCGGGTCCGGCTTGAGGAAGGATTCGTTTATGAATCGGTTGGCAGTTTGGAGGAAAAGGGTTAATGAAGATTGTTAGGGACGGATATCCGTTTATTGCATTTGCAATGATACTGACTGTTGTTGTTGGTTATTTTTGGGGCATGGAATGGGCTGTGATACCTTTGGTGGCAGCATTCTATTTTGCCTATTTTTTCCGTAATCCGGAGAGGCCTTTGCCGGCGGATGAAGATATTCTTTATTCTCCGGCGGACGGCAGGGTAATGAATGTGGAAGAAATTTATGATTACGAATTTCTCAATGCTCCGGCAAGGAAAGTTACTATTTTCTTGAGTGTGTTCAATGTGCATGTTAACAGAAGCCCTATGCAGGGTGAAATCAAGTATCAGCGTTATAACGTGGGGAAGTTTGTGCCGGCCTTCGAGAAGCAGGCAACATTCAAGAACGAACGTCATGCCATAGGTATTGACAACGGTAAAATCAAGATAGTGGTTGTTCAAGTGGCAGGGCTCCTGGCCCGTCGCATTGTCAGCTGGGTGACCCTTGGCAATAGGGTTAAACAGGGGGAGTGTTACGGCATGATTAAGTTTGGCAGCAGTACGGAGTTGATTGTGCCTATGAATGTGGAAATTATGGTCCGTAAGGGACAGAATGTGGTGGGTGGTATCACTAAAATGGGGAGAATAAAATATGAACTACAAAAGGATTGTACCTAACAGCATTAGTGGCTTGAGTTTGGTTTTTGGTGTAGTTTCCATTTTTAAGGCCTTCGAAGGGAATTTTTTCTGGGCTTCAATTCTGATAATTTTGGCGGTTTGTGCGGATGCCTGTGATGGCAGGGCGGCACGGTTGCTGCATTGTCAGGGGGAATTTGGTGTTCAGTTAGATTCTCTCTGTGATTTAGCAAGTTTTGGCGTGGCTCCTGCGGTGCTTATATATCAATATTCTCTGCAGGAATTGGGGCTGGCAGGACAGATTGTAGCAGCACTTTACGCGTTTTGGGGTGCAATGCGTCTGGCTCGATTCAATATCAGTACTGGTGTGGTGCACGGCTTTTTTCAAGGGATGCCCATTCCCGCAGGGGCCTGTTTTTTGGCGACTTATGTTTTGAGCGGGTTGCAGTTTTCTTCCACGGCGGTGGCGGTGATGACTTTTATCCTGGGGGTAATTCTTTACAGTACAATAAAATTTCCTGATTGCAAGGGCAAGGGCAATCCCCTGGGTCCCATCAGGCCGGTTGCTTTGATCGGAGGGTTGCTTTTTGGGG
>JAZLMD010000065.1:0-2242 GCA_045598465.1 Acidaminococcaceae bacterium
TTTGCTTTGAGTATAACCCCGGCGAGCAGGTGCTGACGGATGTGAGTTTCGCTTCCAAGCCGGGACAGGTCATTGCTTTTGTGGGTCCCAGCGGGGCGGGGAAGAGTACCATCGCCAGCTTGTTGCCCCGGTTTTATGAAGCAAGTTCCGGCAGCATTACGGTGGACGGGGAGGATGTACGTAATGTTACCACGGAATCCCTCAGGGGGCAGGTGGGGATTGTGCCCCAGGAAACCCTGCTGTTCAACGGCAGTGTATATGACAATATTCTTTACGGCCGGCTGGATGCCACCAAGGAAGAGGTGGAGGAGGCGGCCAAAGCGGCCAATGCCCACGAGTTTATTTTAGAGTTGCCGGAGGGTTATCAGACCAAGTTAGGGGACCGGGGCGTGAATATCAGCGGCGGTCAGCGGCAGCGTATCGCCATTGCCCGGGCCATTTTGAAGAATCCCCGGATTTTGATTTTGGATGAGGCCACCAGCGCCCTGGATACGGAGTCCGAGAGCGTGGTTCAGGAGGCCCTGGACAGGTTGATGGTGGGGCGTACCAGTTTTGTTATTGCCCACCGGTTGAGTACTATCCAGAATGCGGACAGGATTTTGGTGTTGGACCATGGTCATCTGGTGGAGGATGGCACTCATGAGGAACTGATTGCCAAAAACGGGCTCTATGCCCGTCTCTATGAGATTCAGTACAAGATGAAGGAAAATTCGGAGGTCACCGTCAGCTGATGTATCTGGTTTATAATTTTCTCATAATCTTAGCACTGATTTTTTGGGTGATTCCCTACTATACCTATCGTCTTTTACGGGAGAAGGGTTTCGGCCGCCGTTTCCGTCAGTCCTTGGGCAACGTGAAACGGTCAGAGATTGAGAAGGTGGCCGGCAAGGACTGTGTTTGGATTCATGGCGCCAGTGTGGGTGAGATTGTGGCCACCAGTCCTTTGGTGAAGCAGATTAAGAAGGAAATGCCCGGCCGTCCGGTGTTGGTAAGCGCTTTTACCGTGGGCGGTTATGATATGGCCAGGCAGATTATTCCGGAGGCGGATGCCATCATTTATTTTCCCTTGGATTTGCCTTTTGTTTCCGATTCTTTAGTGAAGCGGATTCATCCCGGGGTTTTTATGCCGGTGGAGACGGAACTGTGGCCTAATTTTCTCCGGGCCATCAGGGAGCGGCATATTCCGGTTATGATGGTTAACGGCCGTATTTCGGAAAAGTCCGTGAAGACCTACCGTTATATGTATAGTATTTGGGACGATATTCTGAATACGGTGAGCCGTTTCTGTATGCAGAGCAGTATTGATGCGGATTACATCGCTTCTTTGGGGGCGGACAGGAATAAGATTTTTATTACGGGTAATACCAAGTTTGACCAGACCTATGCGGAGGTTACTCCGGAGGATTTGGCCCGTTACAAAAAAGAATTGGGGTTGGGGAATGTGTATCCCGTGATTGTGGCGGGTTCCACCCATCCCGGTGAGGAAAAGGCCCTTTTGAAGTCCTTCAGAGAAGTCCGCAGAATCTATCCGGATGCCCGTCTGCTTATTGCTCCCCGCAAGCCGCTGAGGTCTGTGGAGATTGGGGATATGGCGGAGAAAGCGGGGTTCAGCGTGGGGTTCCGCAGCAAAATGCTGGAGCGGGGACCGGAAGCCAAAGCGGTGGTGATGCTGGATACTTTGGGCGAATTGGGACGTATGTATTCGGTAGCGGATCTGGTATTTGTGGGAGGTTCACTGAATAAGACGGGGGGCCACAATGTGTTGGAGCCCGCAGCCCATGCCAAACCGGTTCTGGTGGGACCGAATATGCAGAATTTTAAGGATTCCTATGCCCTATTGAGCAAGGTGGGTGCCTGCAAGATGGTGAAGAACGCCGAGGAACTGACGGCGGAGATTTTGCATATTCTTCAGGACGATGAGTTGCGTGCCAGGATGGGCAAGGCCTCCTTCCAGGTTATTTGTGACAACCGGGGTGCGGATGTCAAGACCATCCATTATCTTAAAGATTTGATGGAACTCAATGCCCAGCCGGCCAAGAAATATGCGGATTATCCTGTCAACATCCGCAATGTCTTTGACGAGGAAGGCAAAGGGCTTAGACATGGGGATGCCATCATCCAGTATATTACTAAATTGGCCTATGGACCGGATACGCCCTTCAGCGGCTGGTTGCTTCTGACTTTCCTCCGGTTTATGAGTTATGTATATGATTTTGCGGTTTCCACTATGCTGACTTTGTAC
>JAZLMD010000066.1:0-5243 GCA_045598465.1 Acidaminococcaceae bacterium
AGTAATGCCCGTCAAAACAGCTGTTAAAGCGGCTGACAAAAGAAGACCGCCCACAACCCTCCTCTTTTCCGGTTTGGCGGCCCGGTACATGGCCAAAGCAGCACCCGGCAGACCAAAAATCATAAAAATATATTCGCCTGAAAAATAGCGTGTCGCTTCCGCACTGAAATGTTCAATATTTTGAGCGTTCGCAAGCTGGGCAAAAAATATATTTTGACCGCCTTCCACAATCCTGCCCGCAACTTCCATAGTGCCGCCCAAAGACGTCTGCCAAAAAGGAATATAAAAAATATGATGCAATCCCACCGGAATAAGCGCTCTCTTGACTACGCCAAAGACAAAGGTACCGTAGTAACCGCTGTCAGCAACAATCTTCCCCAAAGAATAAATGCCGATTTGAACAGAAGGCCACACGTAATACATAACGATGCCTACCAACATATAGGCAAAGGTACATACAATAGGTACGAAACGTGTGCCGCCAAAGAAAGAAATTATGTCCGGAAGTTCCGTCATGTAAAAATGGTTATGCAAATATGCCACACCAATACCGACTATGATTCCGCCAAAAACTCCCATCTGCAAAGTGTTGATGCCGCAGTTTTGAGTAATCATTCCAGGCAAAACATCTTTGGCAATGCTGCCGTCCGACAAAATCAGACCATCCAGCGTCAGCATGGCACAAATAGCAGAATGCATTACCAAAAATGCAATGGCCGAAGAAAGTGTGGCAACACCTTTCTCTTTCTTTGCCATCCCCAAAGCAATACCCATCGCAAAAATTATCGGCAAATTGGCAAAGATAATGCTGGAAACAGAGTTCATAATCAGCATCAAATTATTTAGCCATTGGGGCAAATCGCCAAAGCCGCCCATTGAACTGCTTATGCCCAGCAAAAGCCCCGCTGCCGGTAAAACTGCAATCGGCAGCATAAATGACTTGCCTATGCGTTGCAAAAGAGAAAAAAGATTACCCATACTTATATCCACCCAACTTGATGTTTATTCTTCAAAATATTTTTTTGCCCAGTTTTCGATATTTTTCTGCTTTTCCCGGGCCACCGCCAAGGCGTCACCGGGCACATCCTTCGTGATTGTAGAACCCGCCGCAATAAAGGCACCATCCCCTATTTCCACCGGTGCCACCAGATTGCTGTTGCAGCCGATGAAAACATCGTTGCCCACCCTGGTACGGTGTTTTTGTTTGCCGTCATAATTCACCATAATGCTGCCGCAACCCACATTCACACCGCTGCCCATATCCGTGTCGCCGATATAACTCAGATGGGGCAGTTTGCTCCCCGTACCGACTTTACTGTTCTTCACTTCTATAAAATTACCGATTTTCACCCCATCCCCAATTTCCGTATCGGGACGCAGATGTACAAAGGGGCCGGCAGTAACATCCTTCCCCACCCGGCAATCATGGGCATAAATGAACTGCAAATGGGTGCCATCCCCCACCTCCACACTGGTCAGCCGGGAATTGGGGCCTATCTCACATTTACTGCCAATTTTGGTCCTGCCTTCCAGCCAGGTGAAGGGACGGATGACGGTATCATTGCCAATTTCCACATCCGCTTCAATAAAGGTGCTGGCCGGATCCATAATTGTAACTCCCCCGTCCATCCATTTGTTCAAAATCCGCTGACGTAAAACCCCCTCCGCCTCCGCCAGCTGCCGGCGGCTGTTAATGCCCAATACCATATCACTGTCCCGGGTTACCACTGCCCCCACCTTTTTGCCCGCTTCCTTCAGCTTGCCGATAACATCCGTCAGATAGTATTCACCCTGGGCGTTGTTGTTGCTGAGCCGCTTCAGAATGATAAACATTTCCGGGCATTCCATGCAATAAATACCCGTGTTGATTTCCTTGATATTCTTCTGAATATCCGTGGCATCCTTCTCCTCCACAATGCCATGTACATTGTTGTTCCGGTCGCGAATGATTCTGCCGTAACCGAAGGGATTATTCAGATAGGTGGTAAGAACACTGGCACTGGCCCCGGATTGCTTGTGCCGAGCCACAAACCTGGCCAATTCCTCCCCGTCCAGAAGGGGAGTGTCACCGCAGAGAACCAGCACCGTGCCATTGAAAGTCCTCAACATATCTTCCGCCTGCATCACAGCATGACCGGTACCCAGCTGCGGTTCCTGAACGGCAAACTCCACCTGTTCTCCCAGTTGCTGACGGACCGCATCCGCACCATGGCCAATTATCACCACTTCCTTGTCCGCCCCGGCCTGCCGGGCCGCCCGTACCACATGCTCCACCATGGGTTTGCCCCCCACGCAATGCAACACCTTGGGCAATTCGGATTTCATACGGGTTCCCTTACCCGCCGCCAAAATTATCGCCACCATACTCATGGTTTCACCTCCCTGATAGGTCTGATATCTATCCGCATATTCACTTCATCAATCTTATACAACCGCAAAAGGGCCACATAATCGTTGATGATTTTTTTCTCCGGCTCAATGGCCTCAATCAAAAAGGCCTTGCCCACCACCCGGGCCCCCAATTCCTCTGCCAATTTGATTAAACCGTGGGCGGTTCCGCCCCCCTTCATCAAATCGTCCACAATCAGCACCCTCTCCCCGGCATACAGCGCCCGCTTGGGCATGGCCATGGTCTGAATGGTTTTGCTGCTGCCGCTCACATAATTGATGCTGACGCTGGAACCCTCGGTTACAAAAGACCCGTGACGGGCCATAACCAAAGGCACATTGAAAGCCCGTGCCACCAGCAGAGCCAGGGGAATCCCCCTGGTCTCCACCGTCATGACGCAATCCGGTTTCAAACGGTACATACGCTTCATCATAATTTCCCCAAGACGGGAAACAATGTGGGGATCGCAGAGCACATCCGTCATATAAATCAAACCTCCGGGCAAAATCCTGTCCGAAGTGCTGAGTTTTTTAGCCACTTCCTGCAAAAAATGGTAATCGTCCGCATCCATACTGTCAGGAATATAGCATACGCCGCCCCCGGAGCCGGGCACGGTTTCCAAAAGCCCCAACCCCTCATTTATCAAACTATTCTTAATCGCCGCCATATCCTCGCTCAAAGTGGACTTGGCAATTCTGAATTTCTCACAAAAATAACTGTAAGGAAACAAATGGTGGGGCCTGTCTATCAACATCTTGGTGAGGGAGACCAGCCGCTCCACCCTACGAACTCTTTCCATTTGCTTTTACCTCTATCGCTTCTCTCCGCTACGCTCCAAGGCGCAGGGCGTAAGGAATGTACTATGTTCCAGAAATATAATCATATTTTTCGGGAACATATTTCCTCTAATTTACAACTTCTAACTTACAACTTCTAACTCGCGTCTCATCTATCTTCTGCTCAAACTTTCAATAAGTGTACGCTCTGCATTCTCAATATGAACCCGGGCCGCCGCCGCTGCCGCCTCCGGATCACGGCTGGCAATGGCATCCAACAAATTCCTGTGTTCCGTCAAAGTGTCCTTCATCCGTCCCGGCTGGGCCATACTGCGGCCCCGGATATTAGTAATCTGCTCCCTCAGATTGCTGATAATTCCCAACAGCCGCTCATTTCTTGTCGCCCGATAAAGCACATCATGGAACACGGAATCCGCCGCCACAATCTCCGCCATCTCCGTCTCAACAGACAAAGACGCAGTCAACAGCAGTTGACGGTTCATTTCCTCCAACTCCTCATCACTGATACGCTCCGCCGCCAAGGAAGCCGCCAACATGTCCAGGGAAATCCGCACTTCATAAATCTCCGTAATATCCTTCAGAGAAATATCCGCCACATAGGTGCCCTTACGGGGAATCATAACTATGAATCCCTCCATCTCCAATTTACGCATGGCCTCCCTCAGCGGAGTACGGCTGATGCCCAATTCCTCCGCCAACTGAATTTCTATCAGCCGTTCCCCGGGCTGCAGTTTGCCGCTGTTAATGGCACTGCGGATGGCATTGCACACCAACTCCCTCAAAGGCAACCGGCAATTAAAATCAATGGATTCAAAACAAGTACTCATTATTCAACCATCACCCCTCATCTCCCAAACCTAACCTCTCAATTCTAAATTCTAAGCCCTAAGACCCGTCCCTTATCCTTCCTGCAAACCTTGCCACAACCGTCTCCACAGGATATTTTCCCCAGGCCGACTCAACCGTAGCCGCCACCTGTCCATCAGCAGTCAGGGCATACATGGTGGGGCCGGACCCGCTCATCAGGGCCCGCTCCGCCCCCAGTTCCATGGCCACCCTTTTCATTTCCGCCAGTAAGGGGTAACGTGGAAAAACCACCGTCTCAAACACATTGCCCACCGTCCCATCCGGCTTGAACGGAAGCTTATCGAACTCCTCATAGGCCCACCTGGTGCTGATGCCGAATTCCCGGGGCTTGGCTAAAACAACATAACGATTTTCTTCATCATCCAAATGCTCCAGAACCTCACCCCGGCCGGTGGCACGGGCCGTACCGCCCTGTATCAAAAAAGGAATATCACTGCCCAATTCCCCAGCAATCCGCTCCAACCTATCATAACTGTAATTCAATCCCCAAAGCTTGTTAAGCCCCCTAAACACCGCCGCCGCATCCGCACTGCCGCCCCCCAGTCCTGCCGCCTGAAAAATATTCTTCCGAATAGTAATCTTCAACCTGGGCTCAACCTTGGCATACTCCGCTAAAAGCCCTGCGGCACGGCAGGCCAAATTATCCCCGTTGTTCAACTCCGCAACATTGGTCTTAACAAAAATGCCCGGCCCGGAACCTTCCTCCAGTAGGACCTCATCACAAAAATCCAGGGTCTGCATAAGCATATCCACCTCATGATAGCCGTCCGGCCGCCTGCCCAAAATATTCAGTTGCAAATTGACCTTGGCAAAGGCCCTTTCTTTAATCACCATTCTATTATACCACATCCGAAGAATTCTACAAATTTTTCCTCAATTATTCGGTTCTGTGCAAACCGTGTGTAATCATCTGATTCCTATATTCCTGAGAATTTTCTGTAACCCAAATGATTCTCGCCATAGTACTCACCGCCTCCAGAGGATATTTGCCTGCCGCCGTCTCCTCACTCAACATCACCATGGAACTTTCATCAAAAACCGCATTCGCCACATCACTGACCTCCGCACGGGTGGGGCGGTAGGAATAACACATACTCTCCAGCATCTGGGTGGCAATAATACTGATTTTATGATGCCGGTAACACAAATTCAAAATCCGTTTCTGAACAACCGGGACCTCCTCCATGGGC
>JAZLMD010000067.1:0-5499 GCA_045598465.1 Acidaminococcaceae bacterium
CGCTCAGATGAAAAAGGAATTGGCGGAGGGGCAGGGAAACAGGATTTATGTACGGGAAAAAGAAGATGAGAATGTTGTTGCTTACAGTGGCGGGCAAAAGCCGGGGTCCCTGGGGAAACTGATTGCTTTGGACATGACACCGGATGAGATAACGTATATCTATACTAATGATAAAAAGATTCACAAGAAGCTTTACAGCCGTATACGTTATTACGCAGGCAGGAATTATGATTTTAACGGTTACCGCCTGATTACGGAGAATGAGGGAATCAGGGAGATTGGCGGAGTTGGCGTTTATTGTATTTGGGTTATGAAGGTGCTACGCCCTCAGGAGACAGTGGTATATCCTGATGTTTATTGTTCCGGTTCGTGGGGCCGTTTTCCTGTAATTGTAGTGGGGGGACGGTGGCCCCATCACCATCGTCATCACAAGCCGTCCCATGGGTGCGGCCCTTGTCGCCGTAAGTAATTATATGTTGTGCTGAACATATATATATATCAAATAATAGAAATTGTTTCATGCGAAACAATTTCATTAAATTCATATAAATTTAGCTCGAGGGGATGAAAAATGAAAAGATTGATAGCAATGATGGCGTTGTTGACGGGGTTGGTTCCTTTTGCTTGCGAAGCGTCCGAAAATAAGGGATTTGAGATTATTTCCCAGGAAATAGCCAACGATATTATGTCCCGCCCCGGTAATTTTGTGGTTGTGGATGTGAGGGAAGCGGATGAGTACACTGCCGGTCATATTGCTAATGCGGTTTTGGTTCCATTGTCCGACTTAGAAAAGGCGGCGATGTTGAAAATTCCAGATAAAACACAGATGTTGCTGGTGTATTGCCGTAGCGGCCGCCGTAGTAAGATTGCTGCTGAAAAACTGGCCCAAATGGGTTATGCCAATATCAAGGAGTTCGGCGGTATTGTTGATTGGCAATACGGAACGGTGAAATAGGCCGATGCATTTTAAGTTTTGCGAAAGTTGATATTTGCACTACAGTATGGTAAAATACACAGAGATGATGTAAATGTGTTTGAGGAGGGGTGAAAAATGATGAGAAATTTGCTGGCTATGGCGGTTTTGGCAACTATGCTGTCCGCAACGGTGGGTTATGGAGCGGAGGGAGAATATGTGGCCAGATGCCATAACGGTTGCTTTGTGGGAGCGAAGGAGGCAGAAACGGGAGTTATATCTTTCAAAGGTATTCCTTATGCCCAGCAGCCGGTGGGCGCTTTGCGGTGGAAGGCACCCTTGCCTTTGAAAAAAAGCAAGGCGGTTTATGATGCCAAAGAATTTGGGTCGGCCCCTTTGCAAAATATTGACAAAGGTGACCCTGATTTGATCGGGACGGCCAACGGGGAAGATTGTTTGAATGTCAATGTGTGGACTGCGGATATGACCACTAAGAAAAAACCGGTTATGTTCTATATTCATGGCGGTTCCTACGGTTGGGAAGCGGCCCGCATGCCTTTTTATGATATGCAGTATATGGTGAAGGATAATCCGGATGTGGTGTTGGTAACTTTTGACTACAGGGTAAACTCTATGGGGTTCTTTGATTTGAGCAAGGTGCCCGACGGTAAGGTGTATAAGAGTTCGGACTTCAAGGACAGTGGCTATTTGGGGGTGTTGGACACTATTGCTGCTTTGAAGTGGACCAAAAAAAATATCAAGGCCTTTGGCGGTGATCCGGACAATATTACCGTATTCGGGGAGTCCGCCGGCGGCGGTATGACCTCCATTTTGCTGGTTACTAAGCAGGCCAAGGGGCTTTTCAAACGGGCTATTGCACAATCTGGGGCGTTGAACCTTACCATGAACAAGGAAACTATAGAGCGATTGGGGCAGACCGAATCCCTGATGAAGGCCACCGGGGCCAAAAATATGGACGATTTGATGGCATTGACGAAGGAAGAAATTTTGAAGGGCTGGCTGGCGGAGTCGGGGAAGATGGGTCCTGAAGGGGGAACTACCGTTCAGAGTTTGAATAGTCACCCCCGGCGTGGCGGTGGCAGCATTATTACTGAGGATCCGCTGGAGGTTCTCCGTCAGGGGGCCAGCAAGGATGTGGATGTGATGATTGGCACCACAGCTGACGAATGGAATTATTGGATACCTTTGATGCCGGGCAATATGCAGGAGAGAATGGCGTACATCAATAATCTCAATTTTGTTTCGATGGAGAGTTACCGTAAAAAAATAGCGGTGGAAAAACAGGGGTTCATTGATGAATATTTGAAGATTGCCAGGGATAGGGGCGGAAAATGGGATAAGAGGCATCCCGGTTTTTGGAGACGCATGGAAATGATGACTGATAGGGCATTTCGTTTTCCTGCCATCAAAATGGCGGAGGCCCACAGCAGTGCTGGGGGCAAGGGCAAAACCTATATGTATTATTTCGCCAAGGAGTCCGACCTGGCGGATTGGGCGGGTGCCCCCCATTCAATAGAGCTGCCCTATGTGTTTAACAATCCTAAGGCGGGGGGAACTGAGATTTATGGTAATGTTGATCCGGTTCTGGCCAGGAAGATGTGCCGGGCCTGGACCAATTTTGCCCGTACGGGCAATCCTTCCCTGGATGATTTTGTTTGGGAGCAATATGATGTGAATTGGCGTAAAACCATGATGGTGGGCAATGACAATTCTATCAGGATGGTTGAAAAACCTTTGGATGAACAGAGACGTTTGATGGAAATGACTGGTATTTACTATACCGTATGAGTTTTGGGTTATCGGGGTATCGCCAAAACCGGCAAGAAAACCTGCCGGTTTTGGCGATGTTTTTATATAGGTATAGTTTTCTTTAAAATTTTTTCGCAAAATTCCTTTGTTATGCTATAATGTGTTTTATTATGAAAAGTATGGAGGTAATCATGAAAGTTAGAAAAGTGTTGATGAATCTGGTTTGTGCAGGTTTGCTGGGGCTGGCTTTGCCGGCGGATGCTGCCCGCAGCCAAGCTTTTGACAGGGACTACAATTTTCAAGGGGTCAAAAATGTTTATGTGGCTTTCGAGGCCAAGGATGCTGCTCTGGACGGCAACACCTATAAGCTTGCTGAGGGGGTGGCTTATCAAGCCACTACCAAGAATATAGGTAAGATGGCCGCAATGGGTAAAAGTTTTAAGTTTGAAGAGAGGGAGGCCGGCCAGTGCCAGTTGCAGGTACAAATTAATCTGCAAAAATATGATACTCAAAAAACTATGATGATGGGCACCAACCGTAAACTTTTGGGTAAGGTGAATATCATTAACCAAAGTAAACATGGTCAAAGCGGGACGGATGTTGTGGTGGAAAATTACCGCAATGAGGAACTGCCGTCCTACGAAACGGAAAGTTTGCATGTAATTGCAGAAATCAAGGCCACGGATCTGGCCACCGGCCGGACGGTTTGGACGGTTACGGATGATAGGGAAAAAACAAATGGCCATTTGGAGACCACCACCCGTGGGGATTTGCTCAAACGGATTTTGGGTGAGTTCTGGATTGAATTCTTGGGAAAAATGGCGAAATAAAATTGCAAGGGGCTAACGGGAGTTGTTATGGTTAAAATTATTGCGATAACAAATCAGAAGGGTGGTGTGGGCAAGACCACCAGTGCGGTGAATCTGGCCGCCTGTTTGGCAGCCAAGGACAGAAAGGTGCTTTTGGTGGATGCGGACCCCCAGGGGAATGCAACCAGCGGTTTCGGTATTGACAAGCGGGGAATCAGGCAGTGTATCTATGATGTTTTGATTAATGATGTGCCTGCCAGGGAGGTGCTGATTCATACGGAGTACAAAAATTTGGATCTGCTTCCCAGCACTATTCAATTGGCAGGGGCGGAGATTGAATTGGTTTCCCTTATGAATCGGGAAGGCAGGATGCGTAAGGCGCTGGATCAAATCAAACATGATTACGACTACATCCTGATTGATTGCCAGCCCTCTTTGGGGCTCTTGACTTTGAATGCCCTTACTGCCGCCACCAGCGTCATCATTCCTATTCAATGTGAATTTTATGCGTTGGAAGGTGTGACCATGCTGATGAATACCATTCAGCTGGTGCAACGGAATCTGAATCCTGCCCTTAAGTTGGAAGGGGTGCTGATGACCATGTATGACGGCCGTACCAATCTCAGTAATGAAGTTGTTTCGGAAGTGCAGAAATTTTTCCGTACCAAAATGTACAGGACTATTATTCCCAGGAATGTGCGGCTCAGTGAGGCCCCCAGTCACGGGGAACCGATTATTGTTTACGAACCGAAATCTATGGGGGCTGTAAAATATAGTGAGTTGGCACAGGAGGTGATTGATAATGAGTAAGAAAAGCGGCCTGGGGCGGGGGCTCAGCGCTTTGATCAATACGGATACTGATAATATAAAATCCTTTGTTGAGGCCCAAAAACCGGGAGAAAAAATTGTGCAAATTCCGCTGGATAAAATTACCCCCAATCCCTACCAGCCCCGAAAGGATTTTGACAGGGAGGAATTGGAGGGGTTGGCTCTGTCCATCAAAAAGCAGGGGCTTTTGCAACCGGTTGTGGTCCGCAGTGTGGGGGACCATTATGAGCTGATTGCGGGGGAACGGCGTCTCCGGGCGGTGCAGATTAATGGGGAAACGGAGATTTCTGCCATTGTCCGTGGGTATACTGATGTGGAGAGCATGAATTTGGCCCTGTTGGAAAATTTGCAGCGCCAGGATTTGAATCCCATGGAAGTGGCCAATGCCTTTGGCCGCCTGATGCGGGAGGGGGGAATGACCCAGGAGGAACTTTCGGAAAAACTTGGTATATCCCGCAGTGCGGTGGCCAATACCGTGCGGCTTTTGAATATGCCGGAGGATGTGCAGGACATGGTGGCCAAAGGTACCCTTGCAGCCAGCGTGGCCCGTTCCATCAGTGCTTTGCCCAGTTTTACGGTGATGAGCGCTTATGCCCAGAGGGCGGTGAAGGAAAATTGGTCCGCAAGTCAGGCGGAGCAGGAAATCCGTAAGCAGAAGGAAAAACCGGTGGAGAAACCGAAAAGTCCGAAACTGACTATCGAGGTGGCTTTAAGCCGTAATGAAATATTGAGGGGGATTCATAAGGAACTGCCTCATTTTGTGGAGACGTTGGAAAGCACCACGGGGGAGAGGGTGGAAGTGGTAACTCTGCAGGACAAGAGCAGGGTGCTGGGTTTCAAATTCAAGACAAAAGAGGATTTGGAGCGAATTTATCAGATTATTAACGAGGCCTTCAGTTCCGGGACAAAGACGGACGGGAGTGGTACTCCGACTCAATTCAGTGTTTAGGGCAAGAATATGAAGTTTTTGGGAATTGGCACGGCGGCCAACGCCGTTGCCATTATTATGGGCACTTTGCTGGGTGTTATTATCCGCAAGGGTTTGCCAGAGAAAATTGAAAAAATTATGATGGACGGGGTGGGCCTCTGTGTGGTAGTTATCGGTATGCAGATGGCCCTTAAATCCTCAAATATGGTCATTTGCATTGGCAGTATTGTTATTGGCGGGGTAATTGGTGA
>JAZLMD010000068.1:0-6547 GCA_045598465.1 Acidaminococcaceae bacterium
TAATGATTTTAATATGCGTCCCTGCCTGATTATCCAAATTTCCAACAAGGACAAGGCGGTTGAGGAAATAACAAAATTAAAAACTTTGATGTTGCAAAATCACCCCGATTTGCATTGGTGTACCATTATGGATAAGGATAAAGATGCTGAAACTAATGACAAGATTTTACATAAGTTGCCCCCTAAAAAATGGAAAGACGAACTGAAGAAAAAGGAATCAACGGTTGATGTAATAATCTTTAAGATGGTTATTACAGAGGGTTGGGATATTCCAAGGGCTTGTATGTTGTATCAGATTAGGGACAGCAAGAGCAAACAGTTGGATGAGCAGGTTATCGGCAGGGTAAGGCGTAACCCTATGCTTTTGACTTTTGACAAAATTTCTGAAACAGCACAAAAGGCGGCAAGTGTTGCTTATGTGTGGGGAATTAGTGATGAAGAGAAACGCAAACCGTATGAGGTTAAAGTTGTGGGTAATGAGGTGTTGGAAGAATTAAGGGTTATTACCACACGGCTGAAAGAGATAACGGAAGTAAATACTTTTGATGTTGGCAAGTTTTTGAATGATTGTACCAAATGTGCCGATAAAAATATTTTTGAGTTGTGGAAGAATAAGCGGAAAGTCACAGGGGAAGTGGACAAACTTTATAACGGCTTTGTCAAAGATGTGGACAGTTGGTTTTTGTTTATGAACAATGTTGACGCATTGGAAACCGAAGTAAGAAATATTGAAACGAATTATGATGATAATTTGGAAATTGTCAAAGACAAAGACGGGTTTGACAAATCTGTATCTGTTCCGGAAAAAACATATTTTGTTTCCACCACCATCAAAGAGAATATAGACAAGTGGATTTGGGAAAGGACGGACGGGGGTACAACTTATTGTTTTGACAGTGAGGCAGAAAAGGAATGGTACGAAATTTTATATAATTTGCATGACGAAGAACTGGAAGAAGACAGAAATGTGCTGGAAAAATTAAAGGTTGGAAGAAAGAAAATTTATCTTCTCGGTAAAAACTTTTATAACAATTCGGAAATTTGCTATCAATATTATCTGTGCGGTATTCATAGTTCATTCCCCGACTTTATTATGAAAGATTCACAGGGCAGAATACATTTGTTTGAGGTTAAAAGTTTGGACGGACAGGGAGCGTCATTTGATAAAACGCAATATGAAGATAAGATTTTGGCGATTTTGGATGGGTATAAGGCGGCTTCCAAAAAGACGGATTATTATTTTTATGTTCCATTGAAAAATGGCGAAAAGTGGGATGTTTGGCAGTATCATAACGGACAGGAAGGGCAATTTAAGACGAGTGGCGAATTTGTAGAGTGGATGAGAAAGAAAGCGTAAGAGGGGGAAGTCGGTAGGCAGTGACAAAGTTTTCTGCGTAATCCGCACCCCCAGTCGCAACCACGTTCCTAAAAGCGACAGCCCCCGCAAAGGCGGGGGCTATTGTAATTATAAGTTGTAAATTAAAAGTTATAAATTTCGGTGTAATGTTCCTGTGATTATAGCAATAGACAGTACTATGTTAAATTTACTTATCCTAGTCACAGGAACGTTTTACATTTAATTTGTAACTTCTAACATATAACTTCTAACTCAAAAGTGCCAACCTAATTGCTCACCCCACCACCATATCGTTTCGCTCCAGCCATCAGCCAACAGTAGTCAGGGTTCAGAAAAGTTGGCAACAATACGAACTTTACTCAACCCTGATGGCTGAACCCTCAACCCTGGCAGGCGACTTAAGGTCCCCCGCCCCTTTAGGTGCGGACGAGAGTCCGCATATCGCTGACTTTCCCTGAAGCTTGAAACCTGGAGTGATGCGATTATAAAGAGCAATTTCCGAAAAATGTCGTTTTTGAAACGGCATTTTTCTTTTACGATATCACATTTTGTCAGCTTGAATTACAAACGTTAATTTCGTTTTGCAATTGAGTCAACTTTTACGAATAGCAAAAAATGTACATAATTTTCAAAAAATGTACTACATTTTTGGTTGTTCTGTCGGTTTCCTGCGTATTAGTTTAGTGAAGGAGATGAGAAGTGGGGAGTGAAAAAGTGAGAATTTAGAGCTTGGAACTTAGAGCTTAGAATGGTTCGCATTGAGCAAAGCTCCGCTTTGCCCGGGTGCGATGTCGCTATGCTCCAGCCATCAGCCAACAGTAGTCAGGGTTCAGAAAAGTTGGCAACAATATGAACTTCACTCATCCCTGATGGCTGTTGGCTGTGTCTTGCAAATGCGGGGTCAGTGAAAATCTTGCAAAGTTTTGTGTTTATATGTTGTAATTACCTTTTTATTGCTGTATAATATATCGATTTTACTAAAAGGTAAAAAAAGTTATTTTAGGAGGCATTAGAAAGAATGCAGAGTTTCAGTTACGAGTGGGGCGGCAGACCCCTGACTATCGAGACGGGTAAGGTTGCCAAACAGGCCAATGGTGCTGTTTTGGTCCGCTACGGTGATACCGTTGTTGTGGTTGCGGCTACCGGTACCAAGACACCTCGTGAGGGTGTTGATTTTTTCCCTTTGACCGTTGATTTTGAAGAGAAGATGTATGCCGTGGGTAAGATTCCCGGCGGTTTTATTAAGCGTGAGGGCCGGCCTGCAGAGAGTGCAATTCTTACCAGCCGTCTGATTGACCGTCCCATCCGTCCCATGTTCCCGGACGGTTATCATAACGATGTGCAGATTGTGGCCACCGCTGTCAGTGTGGATCCCGATAATGCGCCGGATATGCCGGCTATGTTGGGCGCGTCCTGTGCTTTGGCCATTAGTGATATTCCTTTTGACGGGCCCATTGCCGGTGTGCGGGTGGGTCAGGTGGATGGCAGGTTTGTTATCAATCCTACGATTGAGCAGGCCCAAGTTTCCACTTTGAATTTGGCTGTGGCCGGTACCAAGGACGCCATTTTGATGGTTGAGGCGGGGGCCAAGGAAGTGAGCGAGGAGACCATGTTGGATGCCATTTTCTTCGGTCATGAGGAGATTAAGCGTCTGGTGGAGTTCCAGGAGAAGATTGTGGCCCAGGTGGGCAAGGTCAAGATGGAGGTGCCCGTGTATGTTCCTCCCGCCGAGTTGGTGGAGGAGATTGAGGCCTATGGTGCGGAGAATTTGAAGGCGGCTCTGATGGATGCCAACAAGTTGCAGCGTGAAGAGAATGTGGAGCGGGTGAAGAAGGAAATCGCCGAGCATTTTATGGAGAAGTACCCGGATAATGCGGAGGATGTGGCTTATATTACGCAAAAACTGGTGAAGAAGATTGTCCGCCGCACCATTAGCGTGGATAAGATTCGTCCCGACGGCCGTCAGTTGGATGAGGTCCGTCAGGTTACTTGTGAGGTGGGTTTGTTGCCCCGGGTTCATGGCAGTTCCCTGTTCACCCGGGGTCAGACCCAGATTATGAATTGTTTGGCTTTGGCGCCCCTTTCCGAGGCCCAGATTTTGGACGGTTTGGGAGTGGAGGAGACCAAGCGTTATATTCATCATTACAATTTCCCGCCCTATAGTGTGGGTGAGACCAAGCCCTTGCGGAGTCCCGGCCGTCGTGAGATTGGCCACGGCGCTTTGGCGGAGAGGGCTTTGAAGCCGGTGATTCCTTCCGAGGATGAGTTCCCTTATGCCATCCGTTTGGTTTCCGAGGTTTTGGAGTCCAACGGTTCCAGTTCCATGGGCAGCGTTTGTGCCAGCACTTTGAGTTTGATGGATGCGGGTGTGCCTATCAAGGCGCCTGTGGCCGGGGTGGCCATGGGTTTGGTGAAGGATGGGGAGTATTTTACCATTCTGACGGATATCCAGGGTTTGGAGGATGCCCTGGGAGATATGGATTTCAAGGTGGCAGGTACGGCCAAGGGTATTACCGCCATTCAGATGGATATTAAGATTGACGGCATCAACAAGGCCATTTTTGAGCAGGCCCTGGCCCAGGCAAAGCGTGGCCGTGAGTTCATTATGGGCAAGATGATGGAGTGCATTTCCCAGCCCAGGAAAGATTTGAGCAAGTATGCGCCCAAGATTACCAGTATTTCCGTTGATGTGGATAAGATAGCCAAGGTCATCGGCCCGGGGGGCAAGATGATTAAGAAGATTACGGATGAGACCGGTGTCAAGATTGATATTGAGGAGACCGGCAGGATTTATATTGCTGCGGTGAACAGTGATGCGGCGGAGAAGGCAATCAGGATGATTGAGGCGGTTACTGCGGAGGCGGTGCCCGGCCAGGTTTATACCGGCCAGGTTACCCGTCTTATGAATTTTGGCGCTTTTGTGGAGATTCTCCCCGGTAAGGAGGGACTTTGCCATATCAGCCAGCTTTCCACCGAGAGGGTTACGAAGGTGGAGGATGTTGTTTCCATTGGTGATGAGATTGTTGTTAAGGTTACGGAGATTGACCAGAAGGGACGTATTAATCTCAGCCGTAAGGCGGTATTGTTGAACGGATTGCAGAAAAAATAAAATTTTATAACCTGCGTGAAGAGCGCAGGTTATTTTTTGAAAACAGTTTGACAAAGGGGGCAAGTATGGAGAAGAGGCCGTCACTTTTTGGAAGGGATATTTTGGATATTGAGTCCCTTTCCCGGGAGGAAATTGAATTGATTATGTCCACCGCCGGGGAGATGAAGAAGATTATGAAGAGCGGTATGAAGAAGGCGGATTATTTGAAGGGCAAGTCGTTGATTACTTTGTTCTATGAGGCATCTACCCGGACCCGTACCAGCTTTGAGAGTGCGGGCAAGTATTTGGGGGCCCATGTGGTGAATATCAATACCGCTTCCAGTTCCGTGACCAAGGGGGAGTGCCTGAGGGATACGGTGCTGGTGCTGGAGAATATGGACTGTGATGGGGTGATTATCCGTACGCCTATGGAGGGGGCTTGTGTTTATGCCGCCAAGGTGGGCAAACCCGTAGTGATTAATGCGGGGGACGGGGCCCATGCCCATCCCAGTCAGGCCCTTCTGGATTTGTTCACTTTGAGGGAGTACGGCAAGAAGGATTTGCAGGGGTTGAAGATGGCGATTGTGGGGGATATCCTTTACAGCAGGGTGGCCCGTTCCAATATTGCCATGTGGAAGAAGTTCGGTGCAGATATTCATGTTTGCGGCCCCATGACCCTGCTGCCCCATGATATCAGTGCCTTGGGGGTGACGGTGGATGCCAGGGTTGAGGATGCCCTGCGGGATGCGGATGTGGTGGATGTGTTGCGGATTCAGTTGGAGCGTCAGAAGAACGGTTTGTTCCCCACCACCAGGGAGTATTCCCGTCAGTACGGGGTGAATGATGAGCGGCTGACCCTTTGTAAGAAGGATGTGGTGATTCTTCATCCCGGTCCTATGAACAGGGGACTGGAGATTTCCTACGGGGTAGGTTATTGCGAGAATGCGGCTATACGTGACCAGGTGAATAACGGCGTGGCTGTGCGGATGGCCTTGTTGTATTTGACTTTGGGCGGGGGTGAGACAAGATGAAGTTGTTGATAAAGAATGGCAGGGTGGTGGACCCCTCCCAGGATTTGGATAAGGTATGTGATGTGCTGATTGAGGATGGCAGGATTGCCGCACTGGGTGAGAATCTGGCCGGTGCCGATGAGGTTTATGATGCCAGTGGGCTGGTGGTGATGCCCGGCCTTGTGGATTTGCACACCCATCTGCGGGAGCCGGGCTATGAGGCCAAGGAGACCATCCGCACCGGTACTATGGCGGCGGCGGCTGGGGGTGTGACTAGGGTGGCCTGTATGCCCAATACTTCTCCTGTATGCGATAACAGCATTGTGGTCAGCGGTATCAGGGAAAGGGCCATGCGGGAGGGTTTTGCCCATGTGGAAGTGGTGGGGGCAATCACCAAGGGGCAGGAAGGCAAGGAATTGGCGGAGATGGCGGATATGGCGGAGAAAGGGGCTATGGCCTTCAGCGATGACGGGCATTATGTGAAGTCCAGCCGTATGATGACTTTGGCTGCAAAATATGTTGGCGCCTTCGGCAAGTCCCTGATTTGTCATGCCATTGATCCGGAGCTGGACAGTGACGGGTTTATGCATGAGGGTGCGGTGAGCGCCAGGAACGGTGTGCCCGGCGTGCCGGCTTTGGCGGAGGATATTGCGGTGGCAAGGGATGTGCTGATTGCGGAATATACCGGCACCCATGTGCATATTGCCCATTGCGCTTCCAAGGGGGCTTTGGATATTATCCGTCAGGCCAAAAGGCGGGGTGTGAATGTGACCTGCGAGGTGACGGTACATCATTTGACTTTGACGGACGAGGCCTGTGCCGATTACAACACTGCGGCCAAGATTAATCCCCCTCTCAGAAGTGCGGATCATGTGGAGGCCTGCCGTCAGGCGGTTTTGGACGGTACGGCTTCAGCCATTGTTACGGACCATAGCCCCCATTGCCGAGAGGAAAAGGATGTGGAATTCCGTAATGCCCCCAACGGATTCCCGGGGCTGGAGACCAGTTTGGGCGTGGTGCTGACGGATTTGTATCATACGGGGATTTTTGATTTGAAAACCATTGTGCAGAAAATGAGTACTGAGCCGGCGG
>JAZLMD010000069.1:0-4208 GCA_045598465.1 Acidaminococcaceae bacterium
ACCATCCACCGCCACCACCCGCTTGATGAAATCACGGGTTTCATCCAACGGATAACGGAAAACCACAATCTGCCCCCGCTCCGGCAGCTTGAAATAGGCGGAGAACTTGTCCACCACCAACCGTTCCCTGTGAATCAGGGAGGGGTGCATACTGTTGCCCTCCACCACATAAAGTTCCACCAAAAAAGTTCGGATACAAAATGCCAGGCAACCTGCCATGACAATGCTCATAATCCAATCCCCCAAAGTATCCTTGAAAGACGTTTCTTTTTTCTTGTGTTTGAATTCTTCGGTCATCTTATCCCACCTTACTACCTATAATCAGCATACTGCCATCTACATTATAACAAAAAATCCCACCTTTGTGGCGGGATTTTGTAGAATTTTACTTGCTACCCTTAGTCCTTTCAACAATACGGGCTGCCTTGCCGGTGCGGCCGCGCATGTAATAGAGTTTTGCCCTGCGAACCTTACCGGTACGGGCCACAACAATCCTGTCGATTCTGGGGCTATGTACGGGGAAAAGACGCTCAACACCAACGCCATAGCTCAAACGGCGAACCACGAAGCTCTCACGTATGCCGGTGCCCTGACGGGAAATTACCAGGCCTTCAAACAACTGGATACGCTCCTTCTCGCCTTCTTTAATTTTGCAATACACCTTTACGGTGTCGCCGGGGCGGAAATCAGGAATGTCCTTACGCAACTGTTCCTTTTCCAACACATCAAGAATAATGTTCATTTTGTCCTCCTAAAAAAATTTCAGCAGTATTCATAGACGTTCATGTATGAACAAACAGAGGACCGTCCGTACAATAATGCGGAAAATATTATAACAGATGAAACAGCGAAAAGCAAGGAATTTTATCAAAGAATTTGGCTAACATACTACCACTTATACGGTATACCCGGAAAATCTGAAATAGCCAACATACAACTGGTGGCGGTGGCCATCAACTCGCCGGTGGTCAGATTTCTGAGTTCCATTTTCATATTGACTTTGCTGCCCTGAATCCCCAGCACTTCACCATAGGCCTCCACCTCATCCCCCACCTTGGCCCCCTTGATAAAGCAGGCACTGGTTGTGACGGTAATGACCCTCTTCCCCATGGCGGCAGCCGCCACCCCGGTACTGTTGTCCATCAAGGTCAGAAACATCCCCCCGTGCAAACTGGCATTCAAATTGGTGTGAATATTCTCCTGCACCCTGATTCCGACCTTAGCCCAGCCGCAACCGATATCGTGAATCTCAATGCCGCACATTCTGACGAAAGCGTTCCCGCTGTATATTTCCTTGACCTTTTGCATAACATCATCTTTAATCATGGCAACTATTATATAGTGACAATCAAAATACTGCAATCTGAACTTTCACTTTTTGCGGGAATGGAGTATAATACTACAATTTTATTTTTATCGGAGGCATCATTATGGAAAAACGCATTATCCAAGTGGAGGAAAGACCTCCCCTTTTGCTCAACATTCCTTTGAGTTTGCAGCATCTCTTTGCCATGTTCGGCAGCACCGTGCTGGTCCCCTTCCTCTTCAAAGTGGACCCCACCATCTGCCTGTTCATGAACGGCATCGGAACCCTGATTTATATCTTCCTCACCAAGGGCAAAATCCCCTCCTACCTGGGTTCCTCCTTCGCTTTCATCAGCCCCGTGCTTCTGATTATCGACAAATACGGCGGCTATGGTGCGGCCCAAAGCGGTTTCATCGTCTTCGGCCTGCTCTTCATGCTCTTCAGCGTCATCATCCACTTCTTAGGTACGAAATGGATTGATGTCATCTTCCCCCCGGCGGCCATGGGCGCCATCGTAGCCATCATCGGCCTGGAACTGGCCCCTGTTGCGGCCGGCATGGCAGGGCTCACCGGTGAATTTGTCTTGAAAAATGTTTTGGTCTCCCTCTTCACTCTGGCGGTGGGAATTGTGGGCTCCGTGGCCTTCACCGGCTTCATGAGCATTATCCCCATTCTCTTCGGGGTCATCTGCGGCTACATCTTTGCCGTCTGCCTGGGCATAGTGGATTTTGCCAGCATTGCCGCAGCCCCCTGGTTCCAGCTGCCCCAATTCTACGCACCCAAGTTCAATCTGAACGCCATTATGATTATTGCCCCCGCCGCCCTCGTGGTTCTGGCGGAACATATCGGCCACCTGGCGGTTACCGGCAATATTGTGGGCAGGGATTTGATTAAAGAACCGAGCCTGGCCCGCTCCCTCTTTGCGGACGGTCTCAGCAATGTCATCAGCGGTTTTGCCGGAGCCACCCCCAACACCACCTATGGCGAAAACATCGGGGTTATGGCCATCACCAAAGTATACAGCACCTGGGTTATCGGCGGCGCGGCCTGCTTCGCCATCCTCCTTAGCTTCATCGGCAAACTGGCAGCCCTCATCCGCTCCATCCCCGTACCCGTCATGGGCGGCATCTGCATCCTGCTCTTCGGCGTTATCGCCGTCAGCGGTTTCCGGATTCTGGTGGATAGCAAGGTTGACTACTCCAAATCCAGCAACCTGATAATGACAGCGGTCATCATCATTGTGGGCATCAGCGGCGCCAAAATCTCCTTCGGCGCCTTCAGCGTACAGGGCATGGTGCTGGCCACATTGGTAGCCGTCATCATGGGACTTTTCTACAAAATCTTCAAAATCAAAAACTGACTTAGGGACAAGTTGGGTCATAACATAGAAACTCTCCCTGATTTAGTAAAAAACACATTCGAGCCATTTTCTTTCCTTCTGGGTATTTTGTATTGGCAGACACATCATCCCTGAAGAAACTGATTTTGGCTCTTTTTCTTGCACCATTCTGGAAATATACGGATATTGACGATAGAGCGACAAAAAATGTAGTACATTTTTTGCTATTCGTGAAAATTGGCTCAATTTCGCTTCGCTCCAGGCATAGGCATTAGGCATTAGGCATTAGTAAAGTCACTACAATGCATACTTATCATTTGCTTGTCGTCACCCCACCACCGGCCACCGGATAAACCTATCGCCGGTCCCCCGCCCCTCAAAGGGCGGACGAGAGTTCGCACTCTGCTGACTTTCCTACTCTAATCACAGGAACATCTTACCATCCCTACGCCTTGCGCCTTACGCCTTACGCCCTTAAACCTAATGCCTATGGCCTATGGCCTAATCCCTGAACCCTGTTGGCTCAACCCTCAATCCTCAGCCCTGTCGCCGCAGGCGACTTACCCCCTACCCCCGTGCTTCCAAAGCCACACAAAGTGTGTTCAAAACATTGAAGCAAAATAAACATAAAAAAACTTCTGTGCTCACGCACAAAAGTTCTTTTACAAAACACCATCTGTTCTCTATGGACTGAAACTATTCCTCGTAATGCCCTCTACACGACTTAACAATAATATTTTTACCGTCAACCTCATAAACCAAACGATTTTTATCATCAATACGCCGGCTATATTCACCAACCCGCCATTTCAATTTCTCCGGTTTGCCAATACCGTCCAAAGCTCCGTCACGACCAATACTTTTAAGCAACGCGTTTATTTTCTTCAAAATCTTCTTATCCTCGGTCTACCAGCTAAGATAATGGCTAAAGGCAAGCTCAGTAAAAACAATATTACTCATTCAGCCATCTGCTCCAATTCTTCCATGGTTTTAACTACAACCTTGCCGGATTGTTTTTGTCTGTCACTTTCGGCCAACATGGACATATACTCCACATTACGGCGAATTCGCTCTAACTCCTTATATTCTTTTTCAGAAATAATAACCACATTCCTATTTTCCTTACGGGGAACCAGCAATGCTTCCCCTTCGTAAGCCATATCGAAAAATTTTTTAATGTTACTTCTCACATCAACCTGTCTGGCAATTGTAATTTCCATAGCACACCTCCAATATCAGTACACAAAACTATACCAAATTACGTCCCTTATTTAGTGCTATTATAAGTACAAGCCCCTGTTTTGTCAAGCAAAACAAAAGCCCAAGGGGGACTTGTCGCTACGCTCCAGGCATTAGGCATTAGGCCATAGGCATTAGCCAACAGCCATCAGGGTTGAGGGGATTACAGGGCGCAAGGCGTAGGGCGTAGGGATGGTAAGATGTTCCTATGATTAAAATAAAAAAGTTCGCACTATGCTAACCTTCCTGCTCTAATCACAGGAACATTACACCTTAATTTATAACTTCTAACTTATAACTTCTAACTCGTAGTATGCGACCCCA
>JAZLMD010000070.1:0-3076 GCA_045598465.1 Acidaminococcaceae bacterium
AGCGTCTTTAGGCGCTGGCTAGTGATAAGGGCTTATAGCCCTGAACAAACCGCCCGTTAGACGGGCGGTGACGATTGCCAACTAAAATTTTACACTAAGGTTAAACTCCTAGGACGCCGGTATGTAATAATTGGGCGGATGAGTATTTTTCTTTGCAAACCGTGGGCATTAGTTGTATAATATATGAAAAAACAGAGGGAGACAGGTATGAGTACGACGAATTTGGAAGTGGGGATTGTGGGTTTGCCCAATGTGGGTAAGAGTACCCTGTTTAATGCCATAACCAAGGCAGGAGCGGAGGCGGCTAATTATCCTTTTTGTACCATTGAGCCCAATGTGGGGGTGGTGGAGGTTCCGGACAGCCGTCTGGCGGTGCTGGCACAGATGTTCAAGTCCAAGAAGATTGTTCCCGCTCCCATGCGGTTTGTGGATATTGCGGGGCTGGTGAAGGGGGCCTCAAAGGGTGAGGGTTTGGGCAACAAGTTTCTTTCTCATATCCGTGAGACGGATGCCATTGCCCAGGTGGTGCGTTGTTTTGAGGACGGGAATATTACCCATGTGGAGGGCGGCATTGATCCGGTGCGGGATATTGAGATTATCAATACGGAGCTTTGCTTGGCGGATTTGGAAACTATTGAGCATCGGCAGGAGCGAATCGGCAAGTTGTTGAAAGCTGGTGACAAAAAGGCGGCTGCGGAAAAAGCAGTGATTGATAAAATTGCCGCCCGGTTGGCAGAGGCGGTGCCGGCCCGCAGGCAGGGTTTGTCCGACGAAGAATTGGATTTGGTGAGGGATTTGTTCCTTTTGACTTTGAAACCCACCCTTTATGTGGCCAATGTGGCGGAAGCGGAGGCGGGGACCGGGGATGCCAATCCCTTCGTACAAAAGGTGCAGGAATATGCCAGGGCCGAGGGCAGTCAGGTGATTGCTGTCAGTGCCAAATTGGAGGAGGAGATTGCGGAGCTGGATGATGAATCCGCCAAGGAATTTTTGGAGATGGCCGGGTTGCAGGAGCCGGGGCTGAACCGTCTGATTAAGGCAGGGTTCAAGTTGTTGGGACTGATGACTTTCCTTACCGCAGGGGAGAAGGAGACGAGGGCCTGGACCATTTTGGTGAACACCAAGGCGCCCCAGGCGGCTGGGAAGATTCATACGGATTTTGAGCGGGGGTTCATTAGGGCGGAGATTGTGACTTTTGATGATTTGGTGGCCTGCGGTTCCCGCACTGCGGCCAGGGAGAAGGGGCTGCTGCGTTCCGAGGGTAGGGATTATGTTATGCAGGACGGGGACGTGGTGGAGTTTTTGATAAATGTTTGAGAAGGGTTAAGGTGCGGATGATGGAATTTAGGAAAATGTGTAATTTGACTATCTTTACGAATCAGGATGTGGCCTACGAGGGCAGGCCTCTTCACAAAGTCATTGTTTTGAAGGCCAAGGAATTGGGGCTGAAGGGGTTGACGATGGTCAAGGGTTATACCGGTTTTGCCATGACCAACAGAAGGCAGGACGATTTGACCAAGTTTTTTAGCGGAATCTATAATAATCCTATGGTTATTACGATTGTGGACGAGAGGGAGAATATAGACAGGATACTTCCTTTTTTGGATGAGCATGCGGAGCATTGTCTTGTTACTTTGACGGAGACGGATGTGCTGATGACCCAGTATTTGAAAGCAAAAATCGCTAATTATGACAAGTGAGACGTTGGTAAAGGCGCTCAGAAGCCATGGGTATAAGGTCACTCCCCAGCGGGTGGCTGTGTATGAGGCCCTGTCTGTCTGCCATAACCATCCTTGTGCGGAGACGTTATATAAGCTGTTGCAGCCCACGCATCCCAAGATGAGTTTTGCCACAGTGTATAAGGTGTTGGAGGTGCTGATTAAAATCGGAGTGGTACGTTCCCTGGATTTTGGGGAGGGCAGCACCCGGTTTGATTTGACTGCGGAGCGGCATCACCATGCCCGGTGTGTAAAGTGCGGCAGGGTGGTGGATATTTTCAGTTTGCAGGACAAGTCGCTGCTGCAGCAGGCCCAGGCGGAGACCCGAATGGTTCTGACGGGGGAGGATATTGTGTTTTATGGCCTGTGCAAGGAGTGCCGGTAGAAAGGGGTGAGGGGATTACAGGGTGCAAGGCGTAAAGCGTAGCTTTGCACGATAGAGTTTAACGACTAAAGTAAAAAAGTTCCTTCGATGGAAATCGGAGGAACTTTTTCTTTCAAACTATTTTGCCGCCGGTGTAGTCCACCCCGTCGTCCAGTTCGGGGTTCAAAATGCCGTAGCGGTGGGCCCACAGGTATTTGTATTTTACTGCCTGGTTGTGGATGTTGTCCAGATTGCTTTCGTCCAATTTTTTGATGACTTTGGCAGGGATGCCGGCCACCAAACTGAAGGGGGGCACGATGGTGTTTTTGGTTACCACCGCCCCGGCAGCCACAATGCTGCCCCGGCCGATGACTGCCCCGTCCAGCACGGTGCTGTGCATGCCGATGAGTACGTGGTCCTCCACGGTGCAGGCGTGGAGCAGGGCACAGTGACCTACGGTTACGTAGTCACCTACGATGCAGGGAAAGTTGTCCGCCACGTGGAGCACACTGTTGTCCTGGATATTGGTGTATTTGCCCACGCGGATGGAGTTTACGTCCCCCCGGATGGTGACATTGGGCCAGACGCTGGCATAATCATCAATTTCGACTTTGCCCAGCAGGGTGGCAGTGTTGAAGCAATAGGCCTTGGGGCTGACTTTGGGAAAATTCTTTTCAAATGGAAATAACATTTTTTTACCTCCTAACAAAAATATTTTAGTTAATTTGGGCCGGATTGTCAATTGTTGTCTACGGAGCAAGTTGAATATTGGGGAGAGGAAATCAGGAGTGCGGGGCAAATCTTTTTGCGGCGTTAAAAATTTTTGTATAACCAGTGTTGCAGAGGCATTATTATGGTATAATTAGAAACTCAGAGGAGAAGTTATGGCTAACAGAAAAATCAGGTTTGTTACCACCAACATGGGTGAGTTTGTGGCGGAGATGTTTGAGTACTGATGGAAGGAGTACGTAGCAATTTTAAAAATATTGTAAAG
>JAZLMD010000071.1:0-6510 GCA_045598465.1 Acidaminococcaceae bacterium
AACCAAATGGTTTTGCCAAACAAAAGTCACCTCATCCATCTTGGCCTCAAACCCTTCCGCCCTGACAACACCATCCCTAACGGCAAAATAGGCCTTCACATCCATCAGTTTCCCGTCCTGGAGTTCCACATCTTTAAACACAGAACCGTAATAGCTCCGCAAAGCACGCCAAACCTTGCCGGAAAGGCAAATGTCGCTGGCCACCAGACGGAATTTTTCCAGCTTCCCGTCCTTACTGTTCAAACTGATATTTTCCCCGTCATAAACGAATACCAGCCGGATATTGCTGCTGGAGCCGTCCTGTCGGACCTCATTTTCAAAAACCACATTGCCGTTCTGCAACCGGAACTCCTCATCCCCCACCCGTATGAGCACTTCCACATTATCCATACTGATATGCAAATTAAATCTGCAAAAATGCTCCACCTTGTTATAGGCCTGACTTGCCCGCTGGCGGGCGTCCCCAATAATCTCAAACCCGCGCTCCTGTTCCGGCAAAGCCACTTCACAAACAATATTCACACCGCTAACGCACACATCCTTAATGGAATCAGCCAGCAACTGCTTTTGGGCGGACTCATAGTCAAAATCCTTCCATATTCTCTTGAGCCAATTCCTGAAATACCCTCTGGCGGTGGCCCCCAAATCCACCCTAATCTCCACCTTGTTCATAACGGCCCTTACCCCGTCACGCTGCCACTCCAACCCGTAAAGGATAATCATATTCGTCTGGTGGCTGATGGTATCCGTAATGGACAAATCCTTGTCCACATATCTTTGCAAAAGTGCTGTTATCTTCCGCCGCATCAACCCCAACAGTCGGTCCTTGAAAAACAGTTTTCCCAAAAAATAAAAAAACTGCACCAACAGCTTCAATGCCGCCCTCACAAAGAAAGGCGACAACAGTACGGCAATAGCGATAAAAATACTGGTCAGGGAGTTTTCCTCCACATAACGGACAAACGCTTCAAAACTGGTAATAGCACTCAAAAGCTTCTGGCTGGGATCCATAGCAACTCCTCCTACAAAAATTCCCGCCCGAAGGCGGGAATTATGCTATCTCATATTCTCAATGAAATCTTCAAACTGGTTCAAAAGGAAGGGATGACCGTAAACCTTCAAATCCCTCAACGTGGTGCCGTAACTGTCGTACCAGGTCTCCGCCAACTCCATCCTCAGTCCTTCCATCTTGTATTGGTCAATCATCTTGAGAATGAAACGGTTAACCTCCCCGGTATCCTTCTTCACATTCAGAGGGATATAGCGTTCCTCACCCGCAAACTTCTCCACCGTAACCGCCCAACCCCCGGGAATGGGAGGAAGACGCTTGGCCTGAATGAAATAATCATTGGCACTGAAACCGGCGTAACTTTCCCACTTGAAAATCTTTTTGGCATGCTCAATAGGATAACCGTTCTCCTTGCCCCACTTCACCAGTTCCTCACAAATCTCATTGTCATGAACAACACTGGGAAAAGTCGTCTCCTTCAAAATCTCTGTTTCCCCCATCTAAATATCCTCCTTACCGATGATATAAAAACTCAGATTGCCGTCCACCAGCAGGGTGCCGCACCCGTCCTCAATTCTGCAATGGGTACGCATAATTTTGTTCCCCTTCTGCAAGATTTCGGCATAACAAAAGACCTTCGTGCCGGCACGAACATTCTTAATATAGTTCAAATTCATATCCAGCGTAATGACCCGCACCCCGGTGGTGAAACAACACACACCGCAGGCCGTATCCGCCATACCGCTGAACACGCCGCCATGAACATAACCGTAGATATTGGTGTGACAATCCTCACAAATATCCACCATCATGGTCAGCTTGCCCTCTTCCACATGGGTCACTTCCATCCTCATAACCTTGCAGAAAGGGTTGTCCTTGACCCGGTGGGTCAAAAGATCCTTAACTTCTTCGGTCATTTAGTTTGCTCGTGATGAGTTTGGTCGCCGTGATGATGCGGACCGCCGCCTTCATGGGCAAAAGCGCTCATAGCGAAAAGGGATGCCAACAAAGTAACAAGAGCCACTAACTTTTTCATAATTTTATCCTCCAAAAATTTTTCTAATATTTTACCACATTATATCCTATTTGGCAAAAGAAAATCCCGATTTTTTCCATCGGGATAAATCCTTACTCCTCCGCTACTTTTACCACGGTCTTGCCCTTGTAGGACCCGCAACTGGGACATACACGATGGGGCATTTTCAACTCGTGGCATTGGGGGCACTCAACCAAATTAGGAACTTCCAATTTCCAATTAGCACGACGGGACATACGACGGCTTCTGGATAATTTGACTTGTTGTACTGCCATTTTACACACCTCCTCAGTGCTAAATAAAAAACTGATTTGTACAATCAGGCATCTTCAAAAGCATAGATATTATAACTATCCGCACTTGGTTTGTCAAGGATTTTTTGCTATAATGAGCAATCATGCAAGCAATCGGCTGTGTGGCGGAGTTCAATCCTTTCACCAACGGACACGCCCGCTTCATCAAAGAACTGAAAAAGAACCATATGCCCATAGTGGCGGTCATGTCCGGTTCCTTTGTCCAGCGGGGGGAACCCGCCTTCGCCAACAAATTTTTGCGCGCCCGTACCGCCGTATTGGGAGGGGTGGATCTGGTGCTGGAACTCCCCTGTGCCTGGGTGCTCCGCAGTGCGGAACACTTTGCCAGGGGCGGTATCCATATCATGAAAGCCACCGGAGTGGTCGGCACCGTCGCCTGCGGCACGGAACACCCTGATTTAGATTTCTCCGGCATTCTCGCCAAAATCCAAAACAACCGGGCCGCCATAAAAGAAGAAATTCAACGGGGCGCCTCCTACCCCCAGGCCCTGAAAAAAGCGGTGCCGGAAACCCCCGACACCCCCAACGATATTTTAGCCCTGGAATACACCAGATTTGCCGAAGGCCTCAACATGCTCTACATCCCAAGGAACTCCGACTACAACGGCACAGAACTGCATCCCCTGGCCTCCGCCTCCGCAGTACGTAAGGCCTGGCCCCAGGTCATCCGGGCTGTGCCGGAAAGCACCCTGGAAATTCTTCTGAACAAATGCGGTTATGACATCAACCTTTACTGGCGGTTGGTCCAGTACCGGCTGAGAACCATGAGCCCGGCACAAATCGCCCTGGCCACCACTGCCACGGAGGGACTGGAACACCTTATCAAAAAGGCCCAAAACGCCTTCACCTTCCAGGATGCCCTAACCAAATGTAGCAGCAAACGCTACCCCCTGAGCCGCATCAGGCGGCTCTTCGCCCAACTGGCCCTCTGCCAGGAACGGCCCATGTGGGAATTCCCTGAACCGGAATACATCCGGGTGCTGGCCTTCAACAACAAAGGCAGAGAGTTGCTGAAAACAATGAAAACCTCAGCAACACTGCCAGTCATCACCAAGCCGGAAACCCTCTATGCCGCGGACATCGCCGCCACCGACATTTTGGCATCTTTACAGAACCAGCCGGTGGGACTGGACTTCACCACAAGTCCCACCTACATCAAACAAACTTAACCAACCCCGGGCGTATCGCCAACCGCCGGAGCGGCTGTGGACCTGCCTTCGTTCAACAATAACGTAAACACCTCTTCGGTGGCCCTGGCACTCTCACCGGATGCCAATCTGCACCAGAAAGAAAAATGCATACAATTGTTGTTGATAACATTATACTCCGCCTCAAACTTCCGTGATGCGGCCCGTTGCAAAATCTCCTCCACAGAAAAATCCGCATCATAATTCAACCTGTTCACCTTTTCACCCCGGGCAAATTCCGACAAGGTGGACAGTTTTACTTCCGCATCGGACATGGTCTTGCCATCATATTCCCACACCCTGCCCTCTCCGGCATAAATGCCGTGATGACTGAAAAAAGTACCACGGTAACAATAAATGTGATCACCGGGATTAAGCTTTTTCAGGGCTTCCTCCTCCGTCATGGACGTAAAAAAATCATGTAACCGCTTGAAAGGATTGGCACTTTCCAAAACATTTTTAACATCCTGTAAAATCTTCGGCAAATAACGATAGGGAATCAAGGAAATAATAGCCAAAATTGCTAAAATTGTCTTACCGTTAAGGCCAAACCCTCTGTTTTCATTTCTCTCGCTCATAACCCCACCTCAACCAAAAATCTCCTTCAACTTCTTGTCCGCCTCCTCCTTCACCAGGTCATCAATATAGGCCTGGGCATTGGTATAGGCAAAAGCCAAAGCCGCAGCATCATCGGTCCAGCCCACCACCGGAATAAAATCGGGTATCAAATCAAGGGGCATCACCAAATAGGCCAACGCCCCCATAATCTCCAACTTGACATGAATGGGCATATCCTGACGGGTCATGGCATAATAAAGCTCCAAAGCCCGACGTAAAATCGGCTCTCCCACCGCCTTGCCGGTTTTCTTTACAAAATTCCAAAACCCTCTCTCATCATACTTCTTCTGATACTTATTGACGGATTCCTCAACCTCAGCATCCGTAAACTTGTTATTCTCCATATCTGACCCTCCTTTTTTTATATTATATCACATTATCGGACGAACGTCTGTCCGAACAAAAACATTTTATGCAACTGTAGATTTCCGTCGCCACAAAACTCCGAAACTTTCTTCCCATCACAAATACCACACTCACAAAAACCCCCGTTGACTTTTTCAGAAGAAAATATTGCCGACATTCGCAAAAACTCTTTCACCAAAAAATGATTGAAACGTGAAAAACTGTTTTTTCAGTGACGTTATTTTTAATAAAAGTGACGTCACTGAAAAATCCCATTTTCACGAAACCATGTCGCTACGCTCCAGCCATCAGGGTTCAGCCAACAGGGTAGAGTGAAGTTCGTAGTATTCGGACTTATTGTTTTCTTGTCGCAACCCCTTCGCCACTTCGTGGCCCTCTTCCCCTCACGAGGGGACGCAAAAGTCCGCAGAGTGCTAACTTTTTCCCTCCCAGGCGTGGGAGGGGTGGCAATCGTTAGGAACATACGTAGATTGACGGGGTGGGTCGCTCTCTTCCGACAAGAAGTATAAAACAAAAAATCTTTTGCTTACTAAAGCTCTAATTACAGGAACATTACTCCTTTAACTTATAACTTCAAACCCGCAGTGTGCGACCCCACCACCACACTTCGTGTGGTCCCCCGCCCCACGCCTGGAGCGGAAAAACTTTCGCACACCGCCAACTTTCCTGCTCTAATCACAGGACCATTTTACCACAATTACGCATTACGAATTCCGCATTACGAATTATTTATGTGCCCTATCGCCAAAGACAACACCCTTAACGCTAATAACCTCACACAAAAATAGCCCCGCTTCGTCTTCCGACTCCGCAGGGGTCACACACACAAGATATACTCTTTCATTTTAAAATTTTTTGAATATTTTTACTTCCATTTGTAACGGCTTTTTCTTCTGTAGTACCAGTACTTCCTTTTTGTTCTTTCCATATCAGAAATGTTTGCTCTTTTTGGATTAGTGTCTGCTGCAAAACAATTAAACGCCCCCATTATAATATCCACCGCAACACTCATCACTATTGGTACAATAGGCATTTTTCTTTCCTCGTTTAAATTTAGTTTCGATTAATTTTTGAAGCTAAGCGCCTTCACTACTTATATCTTGCTGTTTCTCCAAAACCGGCAAAAAAACATCAAAAAACACCAACTTTTTTCGAGTTGGTGTTTTTATTTCCTTACGTCGCTTCGGGCATTAGGCCATAGGCCCTAGTGTTTAGTGAAGTCCGCACAGTGCTGACTTGCTTGTCCGCCCACAAAGGGGGGGACCGCCTATGGGAGCGTGTTGGCGGTGGTGGAGTGAGCAATTAGGTTGTCACTTTCGCTTATCGCTTCGCTCCAGGGTTCAGCCATCAACCCTCATCCCTGCGGCCTTCGGCCGCCTCGTCCCCTTACGAGGTCAAAAAAGTTACAAGTTAAAAGTTATAAGTTATAAATTAATGTGTTATGTTCCAGAAATATAATTATATTCTTAAGAACATCTTTCCTTCCTTACGACTTGTGCCCTGTTGCCAATAACCAGTTCCAATATGCAAAACTTCAGATTAGAACAGAAAAATCAGACGTTATAGTAACTTTCTTTTCTAATCATACATTTTCCGCAGGAAAATTTTCCACAACTTTTCATTTTTAACTTTTAACTCCGGGCTTTGCCCGGCTGTCCCCTTACGGGGTATTCAGGGTTCAGCCATCAGGGTTAAGTAAAATTCGCATAATACTGACTTTCCCTCTCCACTCTACCCTCAACCCTCATCCCTGCGGCCTCTGGCCGCCTCGTCCCCTTACGGGGAAGATGTTTTTTAACTTTTGTAAAAATGCAAGATGGTAAGTTTGACCAGGGGTTTCCGTCCCCTTACGGGGAAGATGTTTTTTAACAATTCGACCATTTTAATACTCCCGAGAATTATGGAAGTTTCCGTCCACTTACGGGGAAGATGTTTTTTAACATTAGATAATTTTGATACTGCAGAAAAAGGTGTCAGTTT
>JAZLMD010000072.1:0-3369 GCA_045598465.1 Acidaminococcaceae bacterium
GTTCTGTGCCACATAGCGGTCCCAGGCCTCAGGGTTCACGTTTTCCACTTCCAAAAGGTTCATAATGCCGAAGTCCCCGCGGAACACCAGGTCATCCATATTTTTCCATTTGCTGTTTTCCTGCAAGAATTGTTCGTTGAATAAATCCGGGAAAGTGACTTTGTTCAAAATTTTGGTCAGCTCCGGCTCTTTGCGGAATTTTTCCAGATACTTGCGGAATTCCGTTTCATTGCGTTTCAGGTTCATAGTTCCTCCCTGCAAAATGTGATAACCAATTTTAACATACATTATCTTGTTTGGCAAAAATAAATATTTTTGCTATAATAGCACATTATGAAGATACTGGTTGCTATGAGTGGCGGGGTTGATTCCGCCGTTACAGCACTGTTGTTGCGGGAAGCGGGGCATACACCTGTTGGGATTACGGCTAAACTTTGGCCCGGCATGCCCGCTTCGGATTTGACCGATGCGGCCCAGACGGCCCAATCCTTGGGGATGGAACACCATGTGGTGGATTTGCAAGAGGAGTTCCGTCACCTGGTTATAGAGGCCTTTGTGGAGGCCTATGACCGGGGGCTTACGCCCAACCCTTGTATCAATTGCAACAAAGGGATTAAGTTTGAGGCCCTTTGGCGATATATGGAAACCTTTGGGTGCGAAGGTTTTGCCACCGGGCATTATGCCCGTGTTGCCGAACGGGATGGGCACAGGGTGCTGCTCCGGGCCAGGGATTTGGATAAGGACCAGAGTTATGTTCTGGCACACCTTACTCAGGATCGGTTGCAGAAATTGTTTCTGCCCCTGGGGGAGTATGCCAAGGCAGAAATCCGCCGGAAGGCGGAGCAGGCAGGCATTAGGGTTGCCCACAAATCCGACAGTCAGGACATTTGTTTTGTCCCCGGGGGTGACTATACCAAGGTTTTGGAACAATACGGTTTGAAGCACAGCCATGTGGGGAATTTTGAACTGACGGACGGCAGGAAGATTGCCAAACATAAGGGTGCGGCCTATTACACCATAGGCCAGCGCAAGGGTTTGGGGATTGCCTGGGAACACCCTCTTTATGTGGTGGCCAAGGACGGGGGGCGGAACGCCGTGGTGCTGGGGCGGAATGAGGATTTGTTCCGGCGTGACCTGGTGGCGGCGGCAGTGCATTTCATCAATCCGGTGCCACAGGAATTTCAGTGTACGGCCAAAATCCGCTACCGGGCCAAAGACGGGTTGTGCCGGGTATCTTTGGACGGGGATCGGGTCCGGGTGTTGTTTGCTGAGCCCCAAAGGGCCGTTACACCCGGTCAGGAAATAGTATTTTATCAGGGTGAAGAAGTTTTGGGAGGAGGAACCATTTTATGAAATTGAGACAAGTTGTTTTAGGGGCGGTTATGGCCCTGGCGGTGGGGGCTACGGCCTGGGCCCATACCCAGCCGCAGAAGGATACCATCGGCACATTGAGAAATGTGGATAAGAAGGGCTATCTCTATGAGATTCAGTATAAGGCGGATTACAAGTTTGACCAGGTTTGGGATGCCATGCAGGTCAGCGGTGCAGGGTTGCAGGATTCCATAAGAAAGGTGATTCTGCCCGGCAGTTCCATCAGGTTGGGGGCTCCCTTGCCTTCCAAACAGTTGGATTTGGGCATTAGTGCCATGACTCCCGAGAACCATCCTTTGCTGGCCCACAGCTATCATATGACCAACGACGAAAGGGCGGTGCTGGTGGTACATACGGAGGCCCCTGGGAAATTTGCCAGTGTGGGGATTGCGGATATGGGCTATATCGGTGCCAAGAAGAATGATTTTTTAAGCAGTGTGGAAGGTCAGGAAGCATTGCTCTATGCCCCCTTTTATGTGATTGACGGGGTCAATGAAAAAGGTTTTTCCATTGCCACACTTACTGTGCCCGGTGACAATACGGTACAGGACAACGGCAATAAAAAACTTTTCTCCGCCCTGATTCCCCGATATATGTTGGACAACGCCCGCAGTGTGCAGGACGCTCTGGAAAAATTCCAGGAGCTTGACGTGGTAATGCCGGAGGGCAGCTCCTATCACTGGCTGTTGAATGATGCCTATGGTGACAGTGCGGTGGTGGAATACGTACGTAACACTTTTGTTTCCCAGCCCAAGGCCTATGTGGACAAACACCAGGTGGTGGCCAACTATTGGTTGAACCCCATGGTGGCGAAGGACCCGGCAGAGAAGGGTATGCTGAGGGCCAAACTGCTGAAGAAATTCTTCAAAAAGAACAAATATCCTACGGAACAGCAGCTGATGGACCAGTTGGAACTGGCCCGTGCCACCAAGGAGCCGGAGCTGACGAAGAAGGGCTCCGATTTGACCCTGGCAACCAATTGGTCCGTGGTTTATGATTTGGAAAAACGGATTGCCACCATTTGTTTCAAAGAGGACTATAACAACCGTTATGCTTTCAGAATCAAACAGTTGCGTTAAATTAAAACGCCCCGTTGCGGGGCGTTTTTCATTGCCTGATGTTGTTGCCGTTTAGAAGCCGTTGGGCGGATAATTCCCGTTGGGCGTTGATGTAGTTCCTGTCCCGGCGGGGCAGGTTTTTGTTTTGGCCCACCCAGTTTTCCCGGGCCCAGATATTGTGATTGAAAACGAATTTGCCCTGGAAAATGCTGGGCATAATGGAACTGTAGGTGAATCCTGTGGGGCCGATGAGTTCCGCCAGGGTGGCGGGAATCTGCTGGTGGCAGCCGATGCTGTCCGCAGCCAGCAGGTTTTTGGTAACCCCCTGTCCGTAAATTATGAAGGGAATGGTTCCCCGAATGCTGTTGGGCTGTTCCTCGCTGAAGTTGAGACGGCCCGGATGATCCCCGGTGATTATAAAGAGGGTGTCCGGATAAAGCTTCTCCACTGAATCAATCAAGTCCCCCATACATTTGTCCGCATACCAGAAATGTCCCAGTGACTTCAGAGTGTAACGGCTGTCGTCTATGGCTGAGGGAAGATTTTGCCTGATTCTGTTTCTGGGGAAACCGGCTCTCTCTATGTCGATGCTGAACGGAGGGTGATTGCTGCCGGGCAGCAGCACATGGAGTACCTTTTCGTTCTTTTGTGTTCGGAGTTTGCTCAGAAAGAAATCATAAAAATCCTTGTCCGATGCGCCCCAGGAATTTCCCTCTTTGAAGTCAAAATCGCCGCAATGGTAGAATTCATCAAAACCTACGGAAGTGGCGAATTGGCCGATGTTTTCCCAACCCCGGAATCCGCTGTACCAGAACACGGTTTTATATCCCAAATCATGCATAATGCTGGTCAGAAACATATCATTCTTCACATCATGCCGGTTTTCAAAATTATAGCGGCTGCTGGTGAAAGGCGTACCGGTAAAGACGCTTTGCACTGC
>JAZLMD010000073.1:0-18402 GCA_045598465.1 Acidaminococcaceae bacterium
TAGTATTAAGATTATGACCATCAGAAGAAAGACCACGGTATGCGGTTCAAAAAGAGAATATGTCGAGGTGGAAATTTTCCCGGTTTGGGATATTCCGGGGCGGCGGAGGAGAAAATCCCGGTATAAGGAAACCACTCCGCAGCAAAAGGAATTGAACGATAAACATGCCAAAAAATATTTTGTGAGGTTGGCGGAGTGTAATTTTGGCAGGGATGACTGGTTCATGACTTTGACCTATGATGATGAGCATCATCCGGCAACAGCGGAACAGGCAGAACATGAATGGGGGCTGTTCATCCGCAGGGTGAAGCGGTTGGCCAAGAGGAAGAATTGCAAGGTGCGGTTTTTGGAAGTAATGGAGCAGAGTGCCAAGGGCAGGTTCCACCATCATGTGTTGTTCGGCAAGGATTGCGGATTAGACAGGGAGGAACTGGAAAGCTGTTGGCGTGATGGCTGGTGTGAGTGCAAACCGGTATGGGAGAAACGGGAGAGGAACATTGCCCGGCTGGCCAAGTATATGACCAAGACCATGACGGGCAGCAGACGCTGGAAATCCAGCCGGGGATTAAAGAAACCCCAGGTATTCATCAACGACAGTGCAATCAGCAATAGGCGGTACAGGGAGTTGAGCTTGTTTCGTGAGAACGGTGTGGAATGCAGAAAGAGATGGGAAGAGTTATATCCCGGTTATGAAGTAATCGGCTATGAAAACTATTTGAACCCTGAATATGGAGTTTGCTATATCAGGGTGGAGCTAAGGAGGTGTGAAGGATATGAGCCCGAAAGACGTAAAGCGAAAACTAAAGAGTATCAAAAGCATCCGGTATGAGATGGCTGCTTTGGATGAACAGATTGCCCGCATGGAGGCCAATGTCGAATATTCCGGCGGATTCAAAGAAAGCGGCATGGGCGGCAGCAGCGGCGGCAACAAACAGGAAGAGGCGCTGGCAAAGCTGATGGAATACCGGGAACGGCTGGAACAGAAACGGCTGGATCTGATTCACGCCGAAAGCGAAGCGGAAGAGCTTATAGATTATCTGAAACCGGAGGAAAGCAAATATGCCGCAGTCCTGCGTAACAGATTCATTCTTTGCAAAACCCAGGAAGAGACGGCGGATGTCATGCACTACCATTGGCGACAGTTGCAAAGGATGGAGTGGCTGGCTTGCTGGTTGATTGCCAAAAGAAAGATGTCGTAAAATGTCGTGTTGCTTTTGTGATATAGTTATGCTGTCAAAAAGGATGAACGAGAGATGGCCAAGGATTTCAGTCAGAAGTTTTACAACAGTCAGCTGTGGAAGGTGACCAGGGAGCAATATGCACAGAGCCGGTTGTATCTTTGCGAGCTATGCGGGGACGGGACACCGGGTGAGATAGTGCATCACAAGATACATTTGACGCCGAGGAACATCAATAGCAGTTTGGCTACGGACTTCAGCAATCTGCAACTTCTGTGCCGCCGTCATCATGAGTTAGTGCATAATGGAGGAGCCGCAACATCGGAAGGGTTGTGTTTTAATGCGGAAGGCGAGCTGGTGGAGTCCCCCCTTGTTTCAAAATCAGGGCGGGAAAATTTCACACCGCACCCAACACCTTCAATCAACACACAAGGCCGCACGTGACCCCCGTGGTGTTTAAGGCAAATTAGTAAATGGGAAGAAAAAGCAATTTTGAAAAGCGCGTGAATGATAAGAAAGAGGAATTTTTGCAGCGATTTGACCGTGTTTGTGAGGAATACGGCAAGGTTGCCGTTGATTTAATCAATAATACTGCTTTTATGGCGGTGACTTTGGAGGATTTGTGCGAAAATATCCGAAAACAGGGGACAAAAATCAAGTTTCAGAACGGACGCAGTCAGTCCGGCTGGCAGGCCAATCCGGATGTGGCCATCTACAACACCATGACCAAAAACTTTGCGGCGGCGGTGAAACAGCTGACGGAGTTGCGGGATAAACTAAAACCGCCGGTGGTGGATGCGGCGGCGGATGAGTTTGACGACTTCCTGAAAGGCGGTCTCGGGAAATGAGGGTGGATGACAATCCAATCCTGGACTATTGGGAAACGATAAAACTTGGCTTGCCGGCGTCGGCCAAAGTGAAGAAACAGGTGCAGAAGCTGGTAATGGATTTGGCGGATGCACCCTGGCAATATTATTTTGACCCGGTAAAAGCGGAAAGGGCTGTGATGTTTATTGAAAGGTTCTGTCGTCACTCTTCGGGAGAGTGGGGAGGCAGGCCTTTTGTTTTGGAACTGTGGCAGAAGGCGTTTGTGTGCGCCATCTTCGGCTTTGTAGATTTGGAAGGGCACCGGAAGTACCGGGAGGCCTGGCTGATGGTGGCCAGAAAGAACGGCAAGTCGGCTTTGGCCAGTGCCGTCAGTTTGTATTTGATGATAGCGGACGGGGAGCCGGGGGCAAAGATTTACAGTGCGGCCACCAAACGAGACCAGGCAAAGATTGTGTGGAGTGAGGCCACCCTGATGGTAAAGCAGTCGGCGGCTTTGCGGCGGCGGATTAAGATTTTGGTGTCCAAAATGAAAAGCGACGTCAACAACAGCGAGTATGTTCCGCTGGGCAAGGACAGTAAGAATTTGGACGGGCTTAATGCTCACGGAGCCATTCTTGATGAAGTCCATGCCTGGGAAGACAGGAATTTGTATGACGTTATTGTGGACAGTACCAGCGCAAGAAAGCAGCCCCTGATATTGGGGACTACCACCATGGGCACTGTCCGGGAAGGCATCTTTGATATTAAGTATGATGAAATTGCCCGGAATTTGAACGGGTTTCAGGATGACCGGTTGCTGGCTTTTGTGTATGAACTGGACAATAGGAAGGAATGGACGGACCCGGCCTGTTGGAAGAAGGCCAATCCGGGGCTGGGCACCATCAAGAAAGTGGACACGCTGGAACGGAAGGTGGCCAAGGCCAAGGATGATGCCTTGCTGGTGAATAACCTGTTGTGTAAGGATTTCAATATCAGAACCAACACGGTATCGGCTTACTTCACTTTTGATGATGTTAATAACCAGGAACTGATTCCCGCAGATGAAAAGCCCAAGTATGCTGTGGGCGGAGCGGATTTCAGCCGGGTTGTGGATTTGACCGCCGCTGTGGCGTTGTATAAGACGTCACCCGGCGGCAGATACTATGTGCGGTGCATGTTTTGGATACCGGAGGACACTTTGGAAAAGCACGTCAGGGAGGATAAAATTCCCTATGACGTGTGGGAAAAGAAGGGGCTGGTCCGGCTGTGCCCCGGAAACAAGATTGACTATCACATGGTAACCGCATGGTTTCAGGAAATTCAGCAGGAACTGGGCATGACGTTCCTGCATATTGGGTATGATGCCTGGTCTGCGGCTTATTGGGTGGACGAAATGGCCGCCAGCTTTGGGGAGAATGTGCTGGATAAGGTTTATCAGGGGAAACAGACCTTGTCATTGCCTATGCAGCAGATTAAGGCGGAGTTCCAAAGCAAAAATATTGTCTATGACAATAATCCAATCATGAAGTGGTGCCTGACCAACGTGGAGGCGGATGTGGACAAGAACGGGAACATCCAACCCGCCAAGGGTATTAACCCCAGGAAGAGGATAGACGGCTTTGCGGCACTGCTGAATGCTTATACAGAGATGTTGAGGAACATGGAGGAATACAATTCCTTCTGTTAGGAGGAGAAGATGGGATTTTGGAACAGGTGGTTTAATAAAACACCGGCTGAAACACGGATTAACACTGAGCTTGTGACCAAGAGGGGTGTCAGCAAGTATGTTTTCAGCGGAGTGGTCGGGGAAGTAGATGTGGTGCGGGCCGCTATTCGTCCTTTTGCCAAGGCGGCGGGGAAATTGGAAGGACGGCATCTGAAAACAGACAAGGAAGGGAACGCCCAGTCCGGCGAAGTTTATATGAGGATGTTGTTGGAAGAACCAAATGCCCTGATGAGCGGACAAATGTTGCAGGAGCGGTTGGCCTGGCATTATATGCTGGACGGCGATGCCTTTGCCCTGGTACAGAGGGATGGCCGTGGATATGCTATTGGCATTTTCCCACTGTTTCAATTAGGGGTGGACGCATTTTACAGTACTGATGGCCGGTTATTTTTGCGGTTCCATTTGAAGAACAGCAAGACGCTGGATGTGCCTTACGAGGATGTAATCCATCTCCGGCGGGATTATATGGACAGCGATGTGTTCGGGTGCCAGGATGCCAAGGTGCTGAACCGGGCGCTGGATGTAATAGTTGCCAGTGATAATTCTGTTATTAAGGCGGTAGAGAATGGTGGGATATTGCAGTATCTGATGCAATACAAAGTCTCCATAAGCCCCGAAGACGTAAAGAAGAGAGTAAAGGATTTTGTGGAAACATATCTGAAAAGTGGGGATAATAACGAAACAATTCGGGTGGCGGGAGTTTCCGGCCAGGCAGAGATTAAGCAGTTAGAACCCCATGATTATGTTCCCAATGCGGCGGTTATGGACAGGACCGTAAAGAGGATTTATGACTTCTTCAATACCAATGAGGCAATCGTACAGTCCAAGTATGATGAAAATGCTTGGAATGCTTATTATGAGGCAGTGATTGAACCTTTTGCAAAGCAACTGTCCGTAGAATTTACCCGAAAGCTGTTCAGCCGGACGGAACGCAGCCGTGGAAACAGGGTTGTGTTTGACGGCATCAGCTTACAATATGCTTCTATGGCCAGCAAGTTGGCCATGTTCCAAATGGTTGACCGTAGGGCAATGACACCTAACGAGTGGCGGCGGATTTTGAATTTGCCGCCGTTGGAAGGCGGGAATGTGCCGATGCTGCGGCTTGATACAGCCGTAGTAACCGAGAATTCAGGGGAAGGAGGTAACGGGAAGTGAGAAAGATACCGATTAAGGGCGAAATCATACCCAACGATTATCAATGGCTGTATGATGAGTGCGAACTTGAAAGCACCAGCCCTAACAAAGTAAAGGCATTGCTGGAGGAAACTCAAAAAGCCGGGGAGGATTTTGTTGTGGAAATCAATTCCGGCGGCGGCTCTGTTTTTGCCGGGGTGGAGATTTATTCTTTGCTGAAACCCTTGAATTGCAGGGTGGAAGTAGTGGGCGTGGCGGCCAGTGCGGCCAGCATTATTGCTTGTGCCGGTAAGACGGTGGCCATCAGCCCGGCAGGGCAGATTATGGTCCACAATTGTGGACTGGCTTCCGTCGGTGGGGATAAGCACGAACATCAGAAAGCGGCCGCCGCTTGTGAGAGCGTGGACGAAGGCATAGCGTTGGCCTACAAAACCAAGTGCGGCAAGTCCGTGGATGAGTTGCTGACCCTGATGGATAAGGAAACATGGCTTAGTGCTGAAAAGGCCGTGGAGATAGGTTTGGCGGATGAAATCATGTTCCAGGGGGAAGGTAAGGAGCCGGAGAAAGTGCCTGAACCGGATCGCCTGGTGGCCACCGCATCCGGGTTGTCGGTGGCACCGGAAGCAATGGCAGTTGTGAATGACCTGAAAAAGCAGCTTGCCGATTCAAGGGCGGAAAACAAACGGCTGGCGGAACTGGCAAAGCTAAATGCTTTTATGGCTAAGTTTAAGGAGGATTTGTAATGAGCAAAGAAGATTTTGAAAACAAAATCGCAGAACTGGAAGCACAGGCCCGGGACAAAGCCGAGGCCGGCGAAAGTACTGATGACATCATGGCGGAGATGGAAAAATTAAAAGCTGAATATCAGGCATCCGCTGCCGCAGCTTTGGCGGCTGCAAATGCAGCTGCAATTAGCAATCCGGCACCTGCTGTGCCGGTGAATGTTGTTGATTTAGGAGGTAAAAAAATGGACAACAAAATTATTAGTGCAGAAGAGAACAAGAAAGTTTACGCTGCGGCCTTTGCAAAAGTGCTGAGAGGCGAAACTATGACCGCAGAGGAAAAGGACGTGTTCCAGATTATGAACACCACTACCACCGCTGCGGGTAATGTTATGCTGGTGCCGGATACCGTCAGCAATCAGATTTGGGACTTTATTATGGAGGCACACCCCATTGTTGCGGACGCCAATATCCTGCATGTACCCGGCGAAGTTACGCTGCCCTTGGACGGTACCACTGCATCTGCCGCATGGGGCACTGAGTCGGACGCAACCAGTGTAGATGCCTTGACTATGGGCTCGCTGGTTTTGAAGGGCAATGAACTTTCCAAGATTATCAATGTGTCTTGGAAACTGAAGAAAATGGCAGTTCCGGCCTTCCTTGCTTATGTAGCAGAGAAATTGGCTGATCTGATGGGCACCGCTATTGCAGATGCCTTCGTAAACGGCAAAGGCCAACCGGGCGAAAGTGACAGCTGGAAACCCCAACCCTTGGGTGCTGCCACCGCTTGCGAAAACGAAACCAGCACTCCGCAGGTGGTTACTTATGCCGCAGCTGACGGCCTGGCATATACTGATGTGACCACGGCGCTTAGCAAGATTGGCAGCAAATACGGTGACGGCATTGTGGCTTATGCCAACCAAAAGACCGTCTACAGCGTGCTTTGCAACGTGAAGGACGAAGAGGGCCGTCCCATTTTCGTTACTGCACCGGCAGAAGGTGCGGTTGCCCGCATTTTCGGTATTCCTGTGAAAGTGGAAAGTGCAGTTGTTGATGGTGCGGTATTGTTCGGTAATATGGGCAAGGGTTACGCCGCCAATGTAAATGAGGAAATCAGTATGAGCATTGAAGACCATGTTTCCGCACGTAATACCGATTATGGCGGATATGCCATTATTGATGGCGGGGTACTTAACACCAAGGCCTTTGCATACGTAAAAAAATCCAGCTGAGCGTGAGCCCTGAAGAAGCTACATTCGACAAGGCATCGGCGGCGGATGTAGTGTTTACGCTCGAAGCTGATACTCCGTTGGTGAAGGTGATGAACGGCTCTTCCAAGGTCAATGCGGAAAACTACGCCTATGACACCACTGCCAAAACAATGACTCTCAAAAAAGAGTATTTGGCAACGCTGACCAATGGCGACAAAACATTTAAGTTCTGCTTTGGCGATGATGAGGCGTTGAGCGTTACCGTGACCGTTACGGGGGAAACACCCGTAGAGGAGGGTTAAGTTAGATGGCGGCGTTGACAGTAGCAGATATGAAAACATATTTGCGGGTTGCCGGCAATAATGACGATGATATTTTGGAGGGCTTGATTGAGTCCTCCAAAATTCAAATCATAGCCCAAACCGGGAAACATAGCGCTGGAAATCTGCCCATCGAACAAAACGAATTATTCAAAACGGCTCAAAAACAGATGGTTGCCCAGGCCTACAGCAATAGGGAGGGCTTGGTCAGCGGCGGAGTGGCGGATCTGCCCCATTCCGTCAACATCATCATTGAGGTGATCAAGAACACAGACGGATTTTCTGCAGAGGAGGTCACCGGTGGTTAGGGCGTTGAATGATTTATGTTCCAAAATGAACACCGAGGTGGCATTATACAAACCGGATGCACTGACCAGGGATGAGCTGGGCGGGGTGTGTCCGAGGAGCTACAGCCGCCAGGGGAGCATTTGGGCACAAAAACGGGACAAAACATCAACCTACAAGCAGGTGATTGGCGATTATGTAACCGCAAACACCTGTTATTTTGTGGCTTGGGATTTCCGCAGCACCTATCCGATTTCCCAGGATTGGCAGCTGGAAGTGGGGGGACAGCGATATGTAATCAACAGCATTACTGTTATTGATGACGTACTGCCCCACAGGATAGAGATTGAGGCCACGGCGTTGGGAGGTGTGGCGTAATGGTTTTCAAAATACCGTTGATACCGTTTCAGACGGAGCTTTACAAACTGTTCTCCGACCGGGACGATGGCGTAGGGTTTCCGATTTTTGACAGCGGCCTGTCCTTGGATGAGATTTTGCCACAGTTGAAGGAAATGACCGAGGTGGAGTTTGCCACGATTGCGGATGTATCCTGCAGCCAAAGCAGCGCCAAGGTTGATACTATCCGCTGGTCCGTGAGCGTAAGGATTGAACTCTTTAGCACCTACAAAGGCCGAAAGCGGGTGGCGGAGATGATGAATGCCATTGGCACTACAGCCACTAAATTTCAGGGAGCGTTTGGGAGTAATTTGTCAGCCAAGGGCTATGATTTGGTGGAAATGAGTGTTGGCGAAAGCATCATCGGCACGCCGGTAACGGCGGGCGGATTAACCTGGCAGAACGGGTTTATTACAATGAACTATCTGCTGGCACAGATTGAAGATTAGGAGGAAAAAGAAATGAGTTATACAGCAACTGACTATCCGGAGTATTCCGGTTCCAGTGCGGTAGCCGGTAAAAAGTATCTTTTGTATGTGAAGCACAATAATATTTGGAATTTGATTGGCGGCACACGTGACACCGGATTGACCAGAACTTTTGAAAGCATTGATGCGTCCACAAAAGACGAGGACGGATGGGGGGCATCTATTCCCGGCTTGCAAAAATGGTCCGGCACAGTATCCCTTGTGGTGAAGGGTGAAAACCACGGGGACGAAATTGTCCAAGCATGGCTGGATGATGAGGACCTCAGAACCCAAAGGCCGGCCCTGTTGTTTGCCTTTGTGAACACTGTGGACAAAACCTATCATGAGGGATTTGGCACGGTAACCAGCTATGAAACCACCGGCAATAATGGTGATGTTATGCTGAAAAGCGTTTCCATTGAAGGGGCGGGCAAGTTGATCAAAAAGACCGACTTTGCGGCGGGCAACAGTGTTTCCCCCACAACCGCAACTTTTGATAAGGCAAATCCGGCGGATAAGGCGTTTACCGTTTCATCCACGGCAACAACCTTCAGTGTGGAAAAAGTGAAGAATGGTGACGCTGTTTTGACTTCCAGCGACTACACTTACACCAGTGGCACCTTGACCATCAAGAAGGAGTATTTGGCTGATTTGCCAAATGGAACTGCAAAACTGACTGCGGTCATGAGCGCGGGTAACAACCTGAACATTCAGGTTACAATTACCGGGGAACCGGCAGAAGATTGATTTTAGCACAAATAAAGGACGGCTTCGGCCGTCCGCTATTTGTGCATATTTTGGGGGTAAAGAATGAGCGTACTTGACAGGTCTGAAAAAATCGTAGTGGCAGGCAAGGATTACGAACTGAAATACACCTTAAAGACAGTGCCCCAATTTGAGCGGCAGCTTACGGGACGCAGTTTAATGGGGATGTGCAAGAATGCGGCGGAAGGCGGCCTAACTGTAGACGACACAATCACCATGCTTAAATGGGGTTTGATTGGCGGCGGATGCTATGACAAAGAAAACTTTGACCAGTTTTTGGATGATGCCATTGCGGATAATGGGCTGAACGGGATTCAGGAGAGCATCGTCAACGCATTAACAAAATCCGGATTGGTAAAGACAAGAAAAAACACATCAGCACCGGAGACGGTGCAGGAATAAAAACGGCAACTGAGCTGGTGGAGCAATTATTGCCTTTATGTTATGGCAGATTGCATCTGACCACAGAGCAAATTGAGAATCTTTGCGTGTGTGAAGTGGAGGCCATGCTGGAAGGGTGGAAGGCGAGATACAGGGATATGCAAATGCTTTTTGCTGCCTATTGCGCCATGCCCGTCATCAACGCATTTTCAAAAAAACCGGTGACGCTTGACGACTTGGTGAAGGATGAAGGCGGCCCGGACGGTTTTGGAAATATGACAGACAAGGAGCTGGCGGAACTGGCGGAGGAATAAATATGGCAAAAAGGAAGATGAAAATTGACCTGAATCAGATAGATGGTTTCGTTTATGCTCTGCAAACCATGAAAGAGGAGGTAACCCAAAGGGTACGGGCGGTGGCGGAAAAATGGGCGGCGGATACTCAGTCAAAGTATGACTCCATCAGCGGGCATGTGGACATCCGAGGGAAACGCAGTTTTTGGAGTGTAAAAAAGTCCACGTATCAGGAACGTGGGCTTTATGTCTCCGTTGGCCATGCCAATTATATCGCCCGGTTTTTGGAGGTTGGCACAAAAGCCCATACCATTGTCCACAAACAGGGCAGGGGTTATGTGGCGGCAACAGTGCGGGGCATTAAAGGCAACAAGGCCTTGTCAAAGGCGTTTACAGGAAGGAGAGAGTTGCTGGCGGCAGAAATTGAGGCGGCCATCAACAAGATGCTGACGGAGGCAAAATAAAACCGCTCCGGCGGAGCGGTTAGTTAATCGTAAAATATAGCTTCTGCATAATCGTTGTCGTCACTAGGCATTTTAGAAGTCGTATTGCTCGTGAAAGTACGATATAGCATATAAACGCACAACGGAATGCAAAAAAAAGAACTTAGAATAATATATATAGGATTAGAATACCAAGGTATTTTGTTATTCATTTCATAATCTCCTGATGAAATTATAACAGAAAGAGGAGGAGGAGTCAATAGTGGCAACGAAAGTTTCTTTAGAATTAGAATGCGATAATTTAATAGAAGGTATTGATAAATCGGCGGCCAAGATAGAAAACTTTTCTAAAAAGGCGGAACAATCAATAAACGCAGTGGAAAAAAATATTGGTAACATGAGCGAAACACAAAAACGGGCTTATGACGCTGTCAAAAAATCGTATGATGGGCACCAAAAAGCCATTAACGAAATTAGCAAGCGATACGAGGAACTAAGGGAAAGGCAAAAAAACAACATTGAATTGACTAAGAGCGAGAAGGCGGAACTGCAAGCACTGTCGGGACAATATAAAAAACACTCAGGGGCGGTAATATCTTTAACAAAAGATTTTGAGATGTTCAAAAAACAGACGGACGGACTTGTTGGGAGTGTTAAATCCTTGGGGAAAAACAGTTTAAGTGATTTTTTCGGAGGAATCGCACGTGGGGTTGGTGTAGGGGCAGCCAAAACCGCATTTGAAGGGTTAAAGGATTTGGTAGGCAACATCGCATCGTTGGGAATTGCCACTCAACAGATTTCTTCCCAGTTTGCCGCCATGACCGGGTCTTTACAGCAGGGGGCGAATGCCTACAAAGAGTTTAACGAAGTTTACCGCAACACCAATTATGACCAAACGGCGGTAATGGGAATGGGCAAACAGCTCATGAATATGGGCTATAGTGCCCGGAATGCTGCGGATTTGATTATGCTTTGTGCAGACGCTGCCGCCGGGTTGGGGCAGGGGGCGGATGGTGCACAGCATTTGGTTGACATCATCAGTAAAATTCAAAGCACCGGGAGGATGAGCACCAAAGACATAGAGTCCCTTGTTGAATCGGGGCTGGATATGGGGCAGGTGTTTGCCAATATGGGCGTGACCGCAGCGGAAGCATTGAACGGCCTGAAAAATGGGACGCTGGACAATCAGACGGCAATAGAAGCCCTGACAAAGTACCTGCACACCTTTGACGGCAAAATGGCCGAGAGCAAACAGAACCTGAAAGATATTTTTGGGGATATAACAGGTAACCTCCAAGAGATTGCCGCCCGGGTGGGGGATGCCATAGCATCGCTGATTGTTGACTCCGGCATTTCACAGGAGCTGACTAATTTGACGGAAGGACTGCTGCAGGGGTTTACCGCATTATGCGATGCGGCCAAACAGTTAGGAAAGTTATTGATGCCAATTTTTGGCGAACCGGTAAGGGTGGCCATAGCAGGAATCACCAATGCAATTTATTTGGTTGGAGATGTTTTGAAAGCCCTTGTTGTCGGCGCCCACGATGTCAAAGAGGCCTTCGGTACCATGTGCGATTGGGTGTGGGGCAAAATTAAGACACTGGTGGAACCTTTGAGCTGGATTTATGATAAAGTGGCGGGCATAGTCGGCTGGGTGGGGGAAAACGTTCAAGAAGCCGTTGACCGGGTGCAGGATATTCACAATCAAATCGGCACAAGATTTGGGGAGATAGTCGGCACAAATCCCGACCAACAGGAGGACGGGAACAATTTCCGTGCCTCCCTTAGTGCCATGGTGGCGGATGAATCGGCGGCGGCGGAGAATTTGACTGCGGCTTACAACAATGTGGCCAATGCCCAAATGACCATGCTGAACAACGGGGCACAGTTGGCCGCCCAATCCAAAACTACTATTAACTGGGCAGGCGAGCTGACCAATGCGTTCGGCAAGATGGGGTCTGATATCTTGAAAAACGGCATCAACTTCATGGACGGCTTGAAAAATGCCTTCAGGCGCTTTGCAGAATCGGTAATCAATCAACTCATGAATATTGCCTTAAAGGCAATGATGGTCAATGCGTTGACGGGGCTGTTTGGCGGCGGTGGCAGCATTATTAGCGGGGAACAATTTGGGCTGGGGAAAGTACCCAAATTTGGATTTGCGGACGGTGGATTTGTGTCCGGGGAGGGCACTTCTACCAGTGACAGCATCCCGGCCATGTTGAGCAACGGGGAGTATGTATTGAACGCCGCTGCGGTCAGAAATGTAGGCAGACCGCAGTTAGACTCAATAAATGCCGGGGCAAGACATTACGCATCCGGCGGTTATGTTGGCGGGGCGGAGGGCACATTTGGCGGCAGGACAGTAACATTTAATGTTAGTGCTATGGATGCCAGCGGCTTTGCTGATTATCTTGCCAAAGGCGGCATGGACGTGATTAAACAGGCCTTGTTTGAAGAAGAGCGGAGCTTTGGCTCTGCGGTGGGGGTTTGGTGATGAGCAGTTTGGTTTTTCCAATATCCACAGGCAGGACGGCGTGGAAAAGTAAAATCAGTCAGGAGTGGACGGTGGAAGAGGAAAGGGCGGGGAGCGGCCGCCGGAGGACTTTAATCAACCAGGCGGAACCGGCCATAAGTTTTGACCTAAACTTCCCGGCTTTGACCAGGCAGCAGCGGGACCAGCTGACCGGGTTCTACGCCCAAGTGCGGGGTTCTTTTGATAGTTTTTGGTACAAGGATTACAGCCATCATACGGCCGCCGGTCAAGGTCTGCCCAAGGGCACGGATGGGAAATATCAATGTCTGATAGTGACGGGCGAATATGCAGAACCTGCTTATAAGGTGGAAAACCTCAAGGTGTATATTGATGGCGTTCGGACAACTGATTTTACGGAACAAAATGGATTGATTACGGTGGCGGCGGGGAATAAGCAGGTGACGGCGGACTATGATTATTATTACAAAGTGGCGTTCAGCGGAGCACTGACTGTCACTGAATTGATTACCGGGTATTATTCCGCAGCCATTAAGTTGAAAAGGGTGATTGAATGAAAGCAGTTTCTACGGCAATAGTTGAATATCTTAACACTAATAAGCACTTCCAGTGTTGCGACCTGTTCCAGTTGGAGCTGTCCAACGGCAGCACCTACTACATTGCGGATTACGATAAAGACGTGACGGTTGGAGGCAGAACCTGGGACAGGGGAATGATTATCCGGCGGGGGCAGGTTAAGGCCGTGGGTGAGCCAAGTGTGGACACTATGACCGTGACTGTGGCCTGTGACCGGGAGGATGTGTTTGATGGGGTTCCTTTCTTGCAGGCCTGCCACAACGGATTGTTAAGCGGTGGCATTTTGACCTTGTACAGAGCATTTTTTACAGATGGCCAGTGCATAGGCCACTATGCAGTGTTCAGCGGCAGGACGGAAGTTCAAAGTGCCGGGGGCTTGCGGGCCCAGTTGAACGTCAAGGCGGAAACCCAGGGGCTGAACCAGCAGGTGCCGTTGAGGATTTTTGCCCCGCAAAGTTCGTACAAAAAGACGACGGGCGGAGACATAGTGGTGTCTGATAGCGATACGGTGACAATGCTGGTACCGCTGAAACCGTCCAACAACGTCTTGCTGCGGCTTAATGGATAGGTTGAACCGGGTTGCGGCCGGTTATATCGGCACCCCGCATATCAACGGCGGCCAAATCAAGGGTGCCGGTTTGGACTGTTGCACACTGGTGGCGGCAATCTATAAGGAGCTTGGCGTTGATATACCGGTGGCCACCGGCTATTCCGCCGACTGGTTTTGCCGCCGGGGTTGTGAATTTGTAGAACCCTACCTGGTTAAATATTTTACGAAGGTGGAGGAGCTGCACCCCGGGGATTTGGTCAGCTTTAGTTATGGCCGGGCCCGATACGCACACCTGGCCATGTATTTGGGCGGCGGCAGATTGATTCATTGCGGGGCGGACCAGGGAACAGAATTAACCGATTTCAACAATCCCCGCTTTTTCAGGGCGGGTGTTTCACGAATTACAGGATATTGGAGATTAAAAAATGGGCTTTTTATTTGGCGGCCAGAGCTTTGAAAGCAGGGCGGACAGGATTGGCCAGTTCCAATCCACTGTGTGCGATTTTGGCACTCCGCTTACAATGGCTTATGGGACGTGCGTCTTATCGCCGAACCTGATTAACTATCAGGATTTTGAGACAAGAGAAAAAAGGACTACCCACTCCAGCGGCAAGTCCGAAAGCACTCAGATTGATTATCAATACTATACCTATGTGGAGCTGGCTTTGTGCGAGAAGGGAATCAGCGGCACGCTGCGGATATGGGTCAATAATACGGAATACAGCAATTTGGCGGCCTTTAATTCCGGCACCCGTGAAGGAGCTCCGTTGTCATTAAATATTGGCAATGATAGCAACCCCACCGCTTATATGCAATCCCGCCATCCGGATATTGCTGTGGGCTATACGGATATGGCCTATCTTTACGGCCGTATTTTTTTGGGTACCAACAGTGCCAGTATACCGTCCTACAAAGTGGAGGTGGCCGGAGCCCTGCGGGATACGGGGGACGATACGGACGCAAACCCGGCAGATGTTATAGCGGATTTGCTGGCGAAGGTGGGGCTGGATGATTATATTGACACCACCAGTTTTGACGATTACCGGCTGTACTGCACGGAAACGGATTTGTTGATTAGTACACCGGGGGATGCTTTCACATCCCAAAAGAAAGTGCAGGAAGTCATTAAGGACATCCTGAAACTGACCAATGCTTACATGTTTTGGTCGGTTGATAAATTCAAGATTGTGCCCAGGGATAGTATGACACGGGGAACATGGACCCCGCCATCCACGGTCAGCTACCATCTGACAAAGGAGGATTTTCTGCCCCAGGGGAATGGTGCGATGGTCAGCTTTGCCATCAAGGACAGCAGCGAACAATACAACCGTTTTGGCGTGACTTTCACCAACCGGGAAAACGAATACGAGCAGGAGACGGTGTTTTTTGACAATCCGGCGGAGATTGCCTCCGATGGCTTGAAAGCGGCACCGACTTTGAGTGCAACTTGGTTTCACACCAGGGCAAGAGCCGTAAAGGCGGCGGAGATGCAGGCCAGGATTAACCGCACTGAAAATGTAAAATACACTTTCAAGCTTGATTGGGCTTTCAGCCGACTTGAGCCCGGGGATTTGGTGACACTGACGGACGAGCATATTGGCCTTAATCAGCAACTTTGTATGATTGAGAGCGTAACCGAAGACACTAAGGGAGCCGTCACCATAACAGCCATCAAGCGGGCGGGAGTTATTACCGAAGCGGATTATGATGTCCATACGGTGGATTACAACCATATGGACTGGAACATAAACCCCGGCAATACGGCGGCACCCTTGTTTATTATCCCCCCGGCTGATATGGTGACCAGTGCAAACGGCATGGAAATTTGGATTGCCCTGCACGGTGTGACCGATAAATGGGGCGGCTGTAATGTTTATGTAAGCGACAAGGATGGCGATTACAGCTTCAACGGCACTCAAGGGGTGAGCAGTGTATTTGGCAAGACGCAAACGGCGTTGACGGCAAGCGGAACATCTGTGAGTGTACATTTCACAAATCCTAAGACGGTGGAAATTTTAACCGGAAGCCAGCACGATGCCGAGAACGGGAACACCTGCATTTGGGTTGACGGCGAATGTATGAGCTACACTTTGGCCACTCTGACCGCATCCAACACCTATACCTTGAGCGGCTTAATCCGGGGACAATACGGCACCAAGGCGGTGGCTCACAGTGCCAACAGCAACATAGCGGTTTTGGACGGCAGTATTTATGTGGTGCCGTTGACCAAACACTATCAAGGCCGGGATTTATATTTCAAGTTCCCGTCCTTTAATGCCATCAAAACAAACAATCAGGATATTGCGGATTTGGATTACTACACCTGCAGAGCGTTGACGGCCGATTTGCCGAACTGCCAAAACGTGACGGCCTGCAACAAATATAGGGAAATGGCAGATGATGTGACCCGGTATGACATTCAGGTGGAATGGACACCGCCGGACTTCAAGTCGTACAAACAGGGTCAGGTGTGGTACAAGAACAGCAATGCCCAGGCAAAGAACATAAGCGGCATTACCCCGGGGGTGGCGGCCAATGAAATAGGTTTTACGGATAAATGGGTTTTTGCCGGGCAAGGGGTGGATAATGTAGTCATTCCTCAGGCGGTTATTGGCGATACCTACAAAATAGCGGTCTGCACCGAAGACATTTACGGCAACGTGGAGAGCCCGGACAGCAGCAGTCAAATTCAAATCCTTGTAGCCCGCAAAACGGAAATCCCGGACACCCCGGATAACCTTACGGTAATATTAACGGACGTCCTGACCTTGAGGTGGTCGGAAGTAAGGAATGCGGACGTCAAATATTACGAAGTCAGAAAAGACCAAAATGTAGGGGCTGACAGCGGTAATTTGCTGGGCAGGGTGACGGAGCCGTTCTTTGCCACAAACTCCGTGACATCAAGAACGGGGACGTTGTACGTGTTCGCTGTGAGCGCCTATATGCAGGCGTCCGCTCCGGCTGTAATAACTTACAATTTTCCGGCACCCATAATGTCAACGCTTAATGCTGAGGCAAAGCTTCAGGGCATTGCGATGGGCACGACGGCAATTCCTAACAATGCGTTGGGGGTTCACTGGTATATTTCCGGGTCGTCTCTTAATTACGATGTGCGGACAAATACAAGTCAGCACTATTATAGTTGTGATGCCGGTATGTATTCCGTGAACGCTTGCTATTATGACTACTTCGGTGATGGCCCGTTGTGGGATGCGTTGGGGCCCGGCATTTTGGTTGTGGTTGAGGCAAAAATTTCCGGGGATTTACTGGAGGCGGAATCTATAACCGTTGAAAAACTAAACCAGGCAACGCAGCAAAGTTTGGCAAAGATCCCCACGCTGGAATCGGGAATGCAAGATTTAGGGGACAGCATAGCATTGGTCGAGCGTGATGTTGACGGGAACACAACAGCTATTCAGCAGAACTCCACCAGTATATCGAGCATTGTTACCAATTTAGGGAAGACAGGGAAGGCCAGCGGGTATTCCGCCATCACACAACTTTTGGACGGCATAACACTGACTGTCGCTACCGGTGATAATGTTATCAGCGGCATAAACTTGGGCGATAAGACCATTGCCATCAACAGCCAATACATACACATTACAGGCAGCACTGTATTTGATGACAACGTGATAGTCAATAGGATGTTGCAAGCCAATTCTATCTCGGCCGATAAGTTAAATGTTACTGACCTCTCCGCAGTATCTGCCCATATCGGTTTGCTACGCACGGCAACAACCGGCGCAAGGGTGGAGATAAGGGATAATCTCATTCAAGTTTTCGACTCTAATAATGTATTGAGAGTAAAAATAGGAGTGTGGAATTGATGGATGTAGGAATAGAATGTTATGACGCTTCTGGGCATAAAATTTTCGACAACGATTTTGTAACATCACGATATTTGGGGAGTGGTTCAACGGGCACAACAGACGGTAATATAACCGATTCGAGAATAGGGGGGCGTAAGGTATGGGTGGCAATTACCAACCACGAAACGACAGGAGAACTCCATGAGTGGATGGCACCTACTTTTAGTAGTGCCGGGAACATACTGTCATGGACGTTCCGGGGCAGTGGAAGGCGGGTTAATTGTGATTTTTTTTACGGGGCGGTGTATGAATAATGGCAAATTATATTGAAATACGTAATTCAAACAATAATAGTGTAGTAGTCGATGACGAAGTAATGAGGTTAAAGTTAATAAGAGTAGTGTCTCTGGGCAGTCAAATCATTGGAACTTATTACCATCGAAGCGATGGCTGGTGGGACGAAACTTTCCATAGAAATCCGCCTATTGAAACAAAAAATTACGTAACAGTCAGGATGGTTCTTAACCCCAATGAGAGGGTAGTGGCCGTAAAAGCGGCGGGGAATGCCGTCGACGACAATCTCGCTTTTTGCTGTCAGCGTCTTGATTTAAATATATATGTCGCTGTTTTTTATCGCAGAAGCCAAATAAGCGATGCCGACCTTAAAAGCAAGATAGATAATTTATTGGTTTACACGTTTGGCGAGCGGCCCCCAACTGACGATAAGTTCGGGATAAGGATATTCGACGCAAGTGGGCAGGCTATTTACGGAACATCGGACAAGCTGCTTTATATTGCAGACAATATACGGAGATACGAGCACCCGATTATTAACGCTTTTC
>JAZLMD010000074.1:0-5387 GCA_045598465.1 Acidaminococcaceae bacterium
TTTTACCCACAGTTCCCCCGACAGGGGCAGTCAGTGTGGTCTCCATCTTCATGGCTTCCGTAATGATGGGGGGCTGGCCCTTCTCCACTTTTTGGTTCACGTTTACCAGTATCTTGGCCACGGAGCCGGAAATGGTGGCGCCGATTTCCTTGGGATTGTCCTTGTTGACCTTTTTCCGTCCGCTGCCCTGCACCTCCAAGTTCCTGTCCCTGATTTCAATTTCCCTGGGCAAACCGTTAAATTCAAAACTTACCAGCCGCATCCCCTTTTCGTCCGCTTCACCGATGTGCAAAAGTTTGATAATCAAATCCTTGCCCTGCTCAATGGTGACGCGGATTTCCTCACCGGGGTTCAGTCCGAAGAAGAAGGTCGGGGTATCCAGCACCGATACATCCCCAAATTCATTCCTGTGTTGCAGGTATTCGTCAAAGACCTCCGGATAAAGGCAGCTGGCGCTTACATCTTCCCTGCTGCCATCACTGCCCTTGGCCACAATATGTTCCCTCACCCGGTCAAAGTCGGCCGGAGGCAACACGGGTTTTTCAGTCACCGGTCTCTTGCCTTTCAGAACAATTTTTTGCAGTTTTTCCGGGAAACCCTTGTAGGGAATACCGATATTGCCGCTGAAGAAGCCCACCACCGAAGCGGGGAAATCAAGAATTTCTCCCCGTTGGTAAATATCCTGCTCCGTCAGGTTGTTCTGAATCATAAAGAGGGCCATATCCCCCACAACCTTGGAGGAAGGGGTAACCTTTATGATGTCCCCGAACATCATATTTACCACGTGGTACATCTTCTTGATGTCCTCCCAGCGGTTCATAAGTCCCAGGGCCAGGGTCTGCTGTTTCAGATTAGTATATTGTCCTCCCGGCATTTCATGGTCATAAACCTCCGGATTTGGGAAAAGTTCCGTTTTGTCCGCCGCCTTGTAATAGGACCGCACCGCCTCCCAGTAGTGGCTGATTTCATTCATGGCCCCCACGTCCAAATCCGGCTGTCTGGGATGACCGCAGAGGGCCTGCCACAGGGAAGCATTGGCTGGCTGGGAGGTGCCTCCGCTCATGGCCGGGAAGGCCAAATCCACTATATCCACCCCCGCATCCACAGCCCTGCCGCAGGTGTAGATGGCGTTGCCGCTGCCCTCATGGGTGTGTAGCCGTACCGGTACGGTAAGGGCGTCCTTCAGGGCGCTAATCAGCCGGTAGGCCGCCTCCGGTTTCAAAAGCCCCGCCATATCCTTAATTGCCACAATATTGGCCCCGGCCTTTTCCAGTTCCTTGGCGAAATTCACATAATATTGCAAATCATATTTGCTGCGAGCCGGGTCCAGAATATCCCCGGTGTAGCAAAGGGCCGGTTCCGCCACCTTCCCCGTCTGCCGTACCACGTCTATAGAATGTTGCATACTGGAAAGGTTGTTCAAACTGTCAAAGATGCGGAACACATCCACCCCGTTCCGGGCGGACAGATCAATAAACTCCTTGATAACATTGTCAGGATAGGCGGTATAGCCCACCGCATTGGCACCCCGCAAAAGCATTTGCAAAAGGATATTGGGGCATTTTTCCCGCAACAGGCGGAGCCGTTCCCAAGGTGATTCGTACAGGAAACGGTAGGCCACGTCAAAAGTGGCGCCGCCCCAGCATTCAAAGGCAAAAAGGCCGGGCAACCGGGCAGAGGTCTGCTCCATAATCCTCAACATATCCGCAGTACGCATTCTGGTAGCAAACAAACTTTGGTGGGCATCCCGCATGGTGGTGTCCGCAAAAAGCACCTGTTTCTGCTCCAGCACCCAACGGGACAACCCCTCCGCCCCCCTCTCCTCCAAAATCTGTCTGGTGCCGGAGGGGATGGAGGTAATCTTATATTTCGGCACCTTCGCCTCCGGCAGTTCCGGACGGGGCCGGGGTTTTTCCTTGGCATAACCGTTCACACAAATATCCGCTATATAATGTAATAACTTGGTGCCCCGGTCCGACTGCTGCGGATAACGGAAAAGCTCCTTGTGGTTGTCCACAAAACAGGTGTCGCATCTGCCACTGACAAAATCCGGGTGCTGCAACACATTTTCCAAAAACTGAATATTGGTCTTCACCCCACGGATGCGGAACTCCTTCAAACACCTGAGCATTTTGGCAATGGCACTTTTATGGGTCATGCTGAAAGTGGTGGCCTTAACCAACAGGGAATCGTAGTAGGGCGTGATGACACTGCCGGTGTAGGCATTGCCACCGTCCAGACGGATGCCGAAACCGCCGCCAGAGCGGTAGGCAATGAGCTTGCCCGTATCCGGCATAAAATTGTTCCCCGGGTCCTCCGTGGTGATACGGCACTGGATGGCATGGCCGTGACACTCAATCTGCTCCTGGGAAGAAATGGCGGTTTCCTCGCTAAAAAGATTGTATCCCTCCGCAATGCGGATTTGGGCCTGTACAATATCAATCCCCGTAATCATCTCCGTTACAGTATGTTCCACCTGGATACGGGGGTTGACTTCGATAAAATAAAAGTCCTCATCCCCCACCGCCAAAAATTCCACCGTACCTGCGCTGACATAACCCACATTCTTCATCAGCTGTACGGCGGCGTCACAAATTTTAGCCCTGAATTCCCGTGTCAGGGTGGGGGCCGGAGCAATTTCCACCAGCTTCTGATGCCTTCTCTGGACGGAGCAATCCCTTTCATAAAGATGTACCACATTGCCATATTCATCACCCAGGATTTGCACCTCAATATGCTTTGGGTTCACCAAATATTTTTCCACATAAACATCGGCACAGCCAAAGGACTTCAGGGCCTCGCTCCGGGCCATTTCAAAAGCCGCAGGAACCTCGGCGGCGGAATGGACCATTCTCATTCCCCGGCCGCCGCCGCCGTTCACCGCCTTAATGATGATGGGATAACCGTATTTTTCACCAAAGGCCAAAACCTGTTCCATGCTTTCCACCGTACCGTCGGAACCCGGCACCATGGGAATCCCGGCGGCCAGGGCCTGCTTGCGGGCGTTGATTTTATCGCCAAACATTTGCAAATGTTCCAAACGGGGTCCGATAAAAACAATCCCCTCTTCCTGACAACGTTTGGCCAAATCGCTGTTCTCCGACAAAAAACCGTAGCCGGGATGGATGGCATCCACGTGATGCTCATGGGCGATCCGCATAATGTCCTCTATATCCAGATAGGCCTCCACGGGGCCCTTGCCCCTGCCCACCAGATAGGCCTCATCCGCCCTGTTACGGTGCAAGGAATAGGTATCTTCCTTGGAATAAATGGCTACAGTGCGAATACCCAACTCGTTACAGGCACGGAAAACCCGAATGGCAATCTCACCCCTATTGGCCACAAGTACTGATTTGATTTGTCTCATAAACTCACCTCACATGTAATAATCGGTTTTATTTTACCCTTCTTTTTCATTATAAGCAATCACCAGCAACAATGTATAATGTATACAACCCCGTCCGACAGTTTTTGAAATCCTTCTTTCAAAAAAGCAAACAGATTCGGGCGATATTCAGTTCGACGAACCACTACGAAAAACAATGTTGTGCAAATAGTAATGTATTTCTTTGACAAATGTGGTAAAATAGACATTACTATGAATACAATGGACAAAAAGATTATTTACAAATTATTTGCCTTGACAGTTGGCGGCCTTTTCATGGCCCTGGCCACCAATTTATTCTATGTTCCGAAACATTTGCTGGACGGTGGTATCACCGGTTTCGGCATGTTGACCTATTATGTTTTTGGAATTCCCATTGGCGTTACAACCATCGCCCTGAATATTCCCCTTTTCATTTTTGCCTACCGGCAGTTCAGCCGTGAATATGTTGTTTTCTCCGGCTACACCATGCTGGTTAGCAGCATCGCCACGGACCTGATAGGCAGATATGTTCAAGGTATGCCGGTGCTGCTGCAGGACACCCTTCTGAGCTGCATCGCCGGGGGCGTGCTGTCCGGACTTGGCGGTGCCCTCGTCTTTCGGATGAATACCACCAGCGGCGGCTCCGATATTATCGCCTCCGCCGTGAACCGCAGGTTCGCCATTCCCATGGCCACCACCAATTTCGGCATCAACCTTATTGTGGTTTTCCTGGGAAGTTTTGTCAGCGGCTTTGAGCCCGCCCTCTATACCTTGGTGGCCTTCTTCGTTTCCGCCAAATCCTGCAACGCCTTCGTCATCGGCTTTGACTTCAAAAAAAGCATCATGGTGGTCAGCGACCATGCGGACGAAATTGCGGAGGCCATCATCAAAATTGTGGGCCGGGGTGTCACCTTCTTTAATGCGGAAGGTGCCTACACCCACCAGCACCGTAAGGTAATCATGGTGGTGGCACGGCTCACCCAGACCGCCCAAATCATGAATATTGTAAAAGAAATTGACCCCGCTGCCTTCATGACGATGCACGATATTAACGATGTCTATGGCAAGGGCTTCACTTTGAAAGGAAGTAAGAACTGATGTATTGCCAAATCTGCCCCAGGGCATGTAATCTTAACGAAGGGGAAATCGGCAACTGTCATGCCCGTGCCAATATAGGCAACAAAATTGTTCCCCTGGCCTACAACAAACCCTGTTCCGTCGCTCTGGACCCCATGGAAAAGAAACCCATGTTCCATTTCTACCCGGGAACAGCGGTACTGAGTTTGGGGATGGCGGGCTGCAACCTGCATTGCAAAAATTGTCAGAATGATTCCATCAGTCAGGTGGGCCCCCAGGACATTCCCTATCAGGAAGCCACCCCGGCCATGCTGGTAGCGTGGCTGCAAAAAAACAATGTACAATCCATCGCCTATACCTATACGGAACCCCTGGTTGCCTTTGAATACATTTTGGATTGTGCCAAAGCCGTACACCAAGCCGGTTTCAGAAACGTACTGGTGAGCGCGGGCTACATCAACCCCAAACCCTTAGAAGAACTGCTGCCCTATCTGGACGGGGCCAACATTGACTTGAAAACCATGGATAGGGATGGCTACCGGGAGAACTGCGGTGTGGAGCGGGATGTGGTGCTGAACACACTCCGGACCATCGCCAAATCAAACTGCATTTTGGAAGTGACCAACCTGGTCATCCCCCGCTTCAACGACACGGAGGAGCTTTTGTCGGAGTGGTGCGACTTTATCGGTGACGAGTTGGGAGCCCATATTGCGGTACATTTCAGCCGTTTCTTCCCCCTCTACAAAATGACCGACAGAGAAGCCACCCCCATCCCCACTTTGCAACTGGCCAAAAAGATTGCCCGGGACAAGGGTCTGCATTTCGTCTACACAGGAAACGTCCCCGGTGCGGAAACCACCAGCTGCCCGAAGTGCGGTACCGCTCTATTGGTCCGCAGCGGTTTCAATGTTATGCTAAATAAAATCAAAAGCGGATGCTGCCC
>JAZLMD010000075.1:0-3829 GCA_045598465.1 Acidaminococcaceae bacterium
AATTTATGAAAAAATCCATCCGTATGCGTTATGAAATGATTTTGTTGCCGGCATGGAAGAATTTGCTGTCGAATCAAAATTGAAAAAATATTGAGTTGCAGTTTTTGGTGTAGAAAATTTTGAAACCATCGGGTCAGCCCGGTGGTTTTTTGTTTTGGAAATTTCCGAAAAATCAAATTGACTATCCTTTGTTTTGATACTAAAATACTAATACATTTGCATAGCCAGGAGGTTGGGTCATGTTAGACATGAAATTTGTCCGGGAAAACCCGGAGTTGGTAGTGGAAGCCGTCAGAAAGCGTAACGGGAATTTGGATTTGACTGAGTTCCTGCAATTGGATAGAGAGCGTCGGGATATTGTTCAGAGTGTGGAGGTTCTGAAGAAGCAGCGGAACGATGCTTCCCAAGAAATCGGCAAGCTGAAAAAGGCCGGTCAGAATGCGGATGCCCAACAGGCCGCAGTGCGTGCCATGGGTGAAGAGATTGGCAAACAGGATGCCAAGTTGGGGGAGATTGAGGGCAGATTGAAGGCCATTTTGTTGAATATTCCTAATATTCCGGCGGAGGATGTGCCGGTGGGTAAGGATGACAGCTGCAATCCGGTTATCCGGACTATCGGTGAGCCCAGGAAGTTTGACTTCCAGCCCAAACCCCATTGGGAAATTGGCGAGAAGTTGGGAATCTTGGATTTTGAGCGGGGTGTTAAGGTCAGCGGCGCCCGTTATGTGTTCTACAAGGGATTGGGCAGTCGTTTGGAGCGTAGCGTAATTGAATTTTTCTTGGATATGCACACCTTGAAGCATGGTTATACGGAGTTTTTCCCGCCCTTCATCGTGAACGGGGACAGTATGCAGGGCACGGGCCAGTTGCCCAAGTTCGCTGAGGATATGTATAAGCTGGAGAACGGCAATATGTACCTGATTCCCACGGCGGAAGTTCCCGTCACCAACCTGCATCGGGATGATGTGCTGAAGGGTGAGGAATTGCCTTTGAAATATACCGCTTATAGTGCCTGCTTCCGGGCGGAGGCGGGGGCTGCGGGCAAGGATACCCGTGGTTTGATTAGGATGCATCAGTTCAACAAAGTGGAGCTGGTGAAATTCACCAAGCCGGAGGAGAGTTGGGCGGAGTTGGACAAACTGACCGCGGATGCGGAGGAGGTTTTGCAGGTTTTGGGTCTGCCCTATCATGTGGTGCGTCTTTGCACCGGTGATTTGGGTTTCAGCAGTGCCACCACCTACGATTTGGAGGTTTGGCTGCCGGCGGCCAACTGTTACAGGGAGATTTCTTCCTGCTCCAATTTCCTGGATTTCCAGGCACGTCGGGCGAATATTAAGTTCAAGAGGGATGCCAAGTCCAAACCGGAATATGTGCATACCCTGAACGGCAGCGGTGTGGCCGTAGGCCGTACTGTGGCCGCCATTTTGGAAAATTATCAGAATGCGGACGGTTCCGTAACTGTGCCTGAAGCGTTGCGTAAATATATGGGCTGCGACAAAATCGGCTAAAATCTTGAGAGAGGAGAGTGGGCATGAAAGAACACGGTTATTTTCAACTCGCTCGTGAGGATGTATTAAACTTGGCTGAGAAATACGGTTCCCCTCTTTTGGTGCTTTCCGTACAGCAAGTGGCATCCAACTATAAGCGGCTGCGCCGCTATTTGCCCAGGGTACGGGTACATTATGCCATTAAGGCCAATCCCCATCCGGAGATTTTGCGAACCATGATTAAACTGGGCTCCAGTTTTGATGTGGCCTCAGATGGGGAAATAAGATTGTTGAACAGCATGGGTGTGAAGGGTGAAGACATCATTTATGCCAATCCCATGAAGACGGCCGGGGGATTGCAGGCCTGCCGGGAGTGCGGCGTGAGCCGTATGACCTTCGACAGCAAGTCGGAGGTGGATAAGATTGCCAAGGCACTGCCCGGAGCCACTGTGCTTTTGCGGCTCAGGATTGACAACAGCGGTGCCCATGTGGATTTGAATAAAAAGTTCGGAGCGGGCAGGGAGCAGGCCCTGGATTTGATGCTGTATGCCAAGGAGGCGGGGCTGGATATGGCGGGGATTGCCTTCCATGTGGGCAGTCAGACCACCATGGCGGACCCCTATCTTAATGCCATGGATATTGCCAGAAGAATCTTTGCCGAGGCCAAGGAGGCCGGGCTGGCACTAAGGGATTTAGACATCGGCGGCGGTTTTCCCATTCCGGAAACCCATGGTACTTTCAATCTCAGTGAGATGCTTAAACAAATCAATGCCCGTTTGGATGAGGATTTTCCCGATACGGAGATTTGGTGCGAGCCGGGGCGGTATATCTGCGGTACTGCGGTGAATTTGATTACCAGCGTTATCGGGGTTACGGAGCGTGGGGGGCAGCCCTGGTACTTTTTGGATGAGGGGCTTTACGGCACTTTCAGCGGAGTCATTTTTGACCAGTGGGATTTCCGCCTGATTGCTATGAAGGATACTGACGAGGAGGAGGTGGAGGCCACCTTCGCCGGTCCCAGCTGCGATTCCCTGGATATTATGTTCCGGGGTTGTATGACGGTTCCTCTGGAGGTTGGTGATTTGCTTTTGGTGCCGGCCTGCGGTGCCTATACCAGTGCCAGCGCCACTACTTTTAACGGGTTCAGTATGGCCAAGTACGTGGTTTGGGAACATGAAAAAAATAAAGTGTAGGTTGGGGAAATGACAAAACCTTTGGTTGAGGCAATGTTAAAATATTGGCGGGATAAGGTTTATCCCTTCCATACTCCGGGCCACAAGGGTGGTTACGGATTATCGGAGGAGATGCTTCTGCTATTGCGTCACGGTGGGGAGATAGATGTATCCCTGATGGACGAATTGGATGATTTGCACAATCCTTCAGGGGTGATTGACCAGGCCCAAAAGTTGGCGGCCAAACTCTACGGCAGTGAGGCCTGCTTTTGGTGTGTAAACGGTACGACCTTGGCGATTCAGGCCATGGTATTGAGTGTGGTGCAGTCGGGAGATAAAATTCTGGTGGCCCGCAATTCCCATCTCAGTGTATTTAATGCTTTGACCTTGGCGGGGGCGGAACCGGTGTGTGTGACCCCCGAATATAACAGGGACTTTAATATTCAGACCCAGGTGACGGCGGAGGCAGTCCGCAGCGTTTTGGCTGTCCAAGGGGACATCAGGGCGGTGCTGATTACCTCCCCAAATTATTATGGCGTATGTGCGGATGTGCCGGCCATAGCGGATGTTTGTCATGAGCATGGCATTCCTCTTTTGGTGGACGAGGCCCACGGGACCCATCTGGGTTTCAGTGACAAGCTGCCTAAAAACGCTTTGCGGGGCGGGGCGGATTTGGTGGCCCAAAGCACCCACAAGGTTTTGGGCGCCCTGACCCAGGCCGGCATGCTCCATGTGCAGGGCAAGCTGGTGTCGGTGGAGCGGGTACGGGATGTGGTGGCTTTGCTGACCACCACCAGTCCCAATTATCTTTTGATGGCATCGCTGGATGCGGCACGGGAACAGCTGGCGGAGCGGGGTGAGGCCATGATGGACAGGACCCTTGAACTTGTTAGGAAACTGAAGGGTGTTTTCAAGCTGGCAGGTCTTAGGGTTTTGGAACCGGCGGATGTGGCTCCCTTTGAATTGGATGTGACGAGGGTTCTGGTGAACCTTGATAATACGGATTTGACCGGCCCCCAACTGGCGGCTATTCTCCGCAAAAATAAAGTCGCAGTGGAAATGGTGGAAGGCAAAAATGTTTTGTTCCTTGTTACTTATGCGGATGACAACCCCAGGTTTTATGATGCCTTGCGTATTTTGCGGAAGATTTTGACAACTACGGTCAAACAG
>JAZLMD010000076.1:0-11597 GCA_045598465.1 Acidaminococcaceae bacterium
CATCCAAAAGCCACCAAAGTGGAGTAAAGTTAGCTTTAAGCTGACTTCACTGAACCCTGTTGGCTCAACCCTCAACCCTGTCGATGAAGGCGACTATTTGGTCTCTTCCCAATTTCTGCCAAAATGTATTTCCGCAAGCAGTTTCACACTGCCCAAATCATAAGCGTTTTCCATGGCCTGCCGTACCAAAGCCGCCACCTGCTCCTTTTCCGCTTCTGTAACCTCCAAAAGTAATTCATCATGAACCTGCAACAGTACCCTGCTCTTCATTCCCGCCTGTTGCAACCCCTCAGCCACCTTCAACATGGCCAATTTCATAATGTCCGCCGCCGTTCCTTGGATGGGGGTATTGATAGCCGTCCGTTCCGCAAAACTTCTGAGGGCGAAATTCTTGGCATTGATATCCGGCAAATAGCGTCTCCTACCCAAAAGTGTCTCCACATATCCCTGCTTCCGGGCCTTAACCACTATTTCCTTCATGTACCTGTCCACCCCTGTGTAGCGGGTCAAATAGTTTTCAATAAAACCTGCTGCCTCTTTACGGCTCACCTTAATTTGAGCAGCCAGACCAAAATCACTGATGCCATAAACAATGCCGAAATTGACTGCCTTCGCCCGGCTCCGCATTTCCTTAGTCACCTGCTCCCGTGCAACTCCAAAGACCTCCGCAGCCGTACGGGCATGAATATCCTCACCCTTGTTAAAGGCATCCAACATCACCTCATCACCTGCCACCGCCGCCAATATCCTCAATTCCACTTGGGAATAATCACAACTCATCAGATATCCGTACCCGTCCGCAGGTTCAAAAATGCGGCGGATAATCTTACCTTCCTGAGTCCTGGTGGGAATATTTTGCAGATTAGGATTGGTACTGCTGAGACGTCCTGTTTGAGTCACCGTCTGCTGGAAATGGGTATGAATACGACCGGTGGTCTTATTGATCAATGGTTCCAACCCATCAATATAGGTTCCGTACAACTTTGTTAAAGTGCGGTGTTCCAAAACGGTTCCAATGAGCGGATGGCTGCCCTTGAGCATCTCCAAAACCTTAACATCCGTACTGTAGCCAGTTTTGGTCTTCTTCGGAGGCACCAACCCCAATTTTTCAAAGAGAATGACCCCCAGTTGCTTTGGGGACTTCAAATTGAATTGCTCCCCCGCCTGTTGCCAGGCCAATTCTTCCAAAGCATTGATACGCCCCAAAAGTTCCCTGCCTTTTTCCGCCAGCATCTCCCTGTTCGGACGGATGCCATCCAGTTCCATCCTGGCCAACACCCGCACCAGAGGCAGCTCTATCTTTTTGTAAAGGTCCCACATTCCCCGTTTCCGGATATTATCCTGCAAATTTTGATATTCGAACAAAATATTGTCCTCATATTCTTGTCCCGGATTATTTAAGTATGCCAAAAGTTCCACATCATCCTCAATGCCATTCAGTTGCAAATCTTTACACAAAGCCACCCGCCACAGGGGCTTGGTACTGGCGAAAATCTTGGTCCGCCCGCTCCGCAAATAATCATAAAAGGCATTCCAACCCTGGCAGAGGCCGTCCAAATAATAAATCTTGTTACCGCTATAAAACTCCGCCAATACAAATTCCAAATGGGGTATGCTGCCCGTTTCCTGCACAACAATTTTGAGATTATTTTCACAGGAGGAAAAGAATTCCTCCGCCTTCTCCGCTGTAGTCAAAGGAATCCGTCGATGTTCCTCAACCACCTCGTCAAACAGCCCTAAGGACTCACTTTCGCCTGCCGGATCCTCAACCCCACCGTCAAATCCCAAAACCTCCGCAAACTTGCCAAACATATTGCGAAATTCCAGTTCCGACAATTTTTCCCTGGCCATCTGAGTCAACGGTTGCAAAGCATAATGAGACAAATCCACATCCACATTCACATCACAAAAAATAGTGGCCAAATCCTTGGACAACAGGGCGCTTTCCCTGTTGTCTGTCAATTTCTGTTGCAGCGATTTGCCAGTAATATCAGCCACATGCTCCAGCACCTGCTCCACAGACCCATACTCTTTGATAAGTTTGAGAGCCGTTTTCGGTCCCACACCACTGACGCCGGGAATATTATCTGAAGCATCCCCCATAAGGCCTTTCAAATCAATAATCTGCTTCGGCTCCAAACCCTCATATTCCTTACGAAAGGTATCCTCATCATAGATGACCAAATCCGTAATGCCACGCCTGGTAAACAACACCCGGGTACGACCATCCACCAACTGCAATTCGTCCCGGTCCCCGGTAACAATCAGAACCTTCACATCCCCAGGGGCTTTTTTAGCAAAAGTGCCAATAATATCATCCGCCTCGTAGTTTTCGACCTCCAATGCGGGGATACCCATGGCATTCAAAAGCTCAATGGCCAAAGGAAACTGCTCCTTCAACTCATCCGGAGTTGGCTTACGCTGCCCCTTATAGTCCGAGAATTTGTCCGTACGAAAACTATGGCGGCTCTTGTCAAAAGCCACCGCCATATATTTTGGTCTATGCTCATTCAACAAACGCAACAACATATTGCATAAGCCGAATACCGCCCCCGTACTCTTTCCCTTGCTATTAGTTAAAGGTGGTAAAGCAAAAAAAGCCCGATGTATCAAACTGGAACCGTCTATCACCAGGAATTTATCCATTCAGTCGCTCCGCTCCAAAGCGCATGGCGCAAGGCGTAGGGCGTAGAGAATGTATTATGTTCAAGAAATATATTTATATTTTTTTGGAGCATGTTTCCTTCCTTACGCTTTACGCTTTATGCCTTACGCCTTACAATTATTTAAATTCTTTCACAAACCTGTCCATGGCTTCCTGAGTATTCTCTCTACTGCCGAAGGCAGTCAAACGGAAATACTTTTCACCCATCTTGCCGAAACCTGCACCGGGAGTACCCACCACTCCCACCTTGGACAACAAATAATCAAAGAAGTCCCAACTGTTCATCCCTTTAGGACATTCAAGCCAAACATAAGGGGAATGAACACCGCCAAAATATCTGATTCCGCAAATATCCAATGCCTTCATAATGATTTTGGCATTTTCTTGATAATAGGCCAAATTAGCACGGCACTGGGCAATCCCTTCCGTGCTGAACGCCTTCTCCGCCCCTCGCTGCACAATGTAGGGCACACCATTGAACTTGGTGGTCTGTCGGCGCAGCCACATCCTGTTCAAAGAAAATTCCTTGCCGTCCCCAGTTTTACGAATCAACTCCTTGGGCACCACCGTATAACCGCAACGGGTTCCGGTAAATCCCGCCGTCTTGGAAAGGGAACAAAATTCAATGGCACATTTTTTTGCCCCGGGAATGACAAAGATACTTCTGGGAATCTTGTCGTCCGCCACAAAACTTTCATAGGCCGCATCATAGAGGATGACAGCATCATTCTTCAAGGCGTAGTCCACCCATACACCCAACTGTTCCCTTGTATACACAGCACCAGTCGGATTGTTGGGACTGCAAAGATATATAATGTCCGCCTTAACTTTGTCATCAGGCGTAGGCAAAAAACCATTTTCAGGAGTGCCGCTCATATAAACAATCTTCCTGCCCCGCATCAGATTGGTATCCAAATAAACCGGATACACCGGGTCAGGAATGAGGATTGTATTGCTGTCGCTAAAAATATCCGTAATATTACCGCAATCACTCTTGGCACCATCACTGACAAAAATTTCATCCTTAGCAATATCCGCAGCAAAGCTACAGTAGTATTCAGCAATGGCTTCCCGCAGAAAATCATACCCCTGCTCAGGGCCGTAACCACGGAAACTTTCCTTTTTCCCCATCTCCTGCACTGCCTTCCCCATGGCCTCGATCACACAGGGAGCCAATGGCAGAGTAACATCACCAATACCCATACGGATGACCTTCACCTCAGGGTGTGCCGCACTAAAATCCGCCACCCGATGAGCAATATCCGCAAAAAGATAACTATCCTTCAAATTGCCGTAATTTTCATTGACAAACGCCATCTCTAACTACCGGACCATCCTTCCTTCTCTAACTACTACCTGACCTCTACAGTCCCGCTAAAACTTTCTTCCGCAGGACCTTCCATATACACATGCCCGTCATTGCCATAGGTAACAGTAAGAGTTCCGCCCTTGCAGATAACTGTCAAGGGTTCCCCCTGTTTCCCCGCATTGCCCAACATATTGGCAGCCACGGTTACGGCACAGGCACCGGTACCACAGGCCATGGTTTCGCCGCTGCCCCGTTCCCAAACCCTGAACTTCACCGTCTTCTTGTCCACAACCTCAACAAATTCCACATTAACCCCTTCGGGGAAAAGATTATGCTTTTCAATTCTGGGACCCAACTCGGTAACCGGATAATTGTCCACATCCTTCACAAAAACAACAAAATGAGGATTCCCCATAGAAATGGCCGTACCATTATACACCTCGTTCTGGGTAATATCCATAGCCAACCCCTGATCAACAAACATAAAATGGTCACTAATCATAGGAATATCCGCACACTTGAAAACAGGCGCACCCATATCAACTTTTGCACTCACAACCTTACCCTCCTCCAGCTTTACATCAACAGTTTTGATTCCGCTCAGGGTCTCAATCGTCATAGTAGTTTTATCCGTCATGCCCCTATCGAAAACATATTTAGCCACACAACGGATGCCATTGCCGCACATTTTCCCCTCCGAAGCATCAGCATTGAAAATTCTCATCTTGAAATCCGCCACAGCGGATTTCTCGATCGTAATCAATCCGTCAGCCCCAATACTGAAATGCCTCCGGGAAACGTATTCACTTATCCTGCCCGGTTCAGCCAATTCCTGCTGCGTACAATCCACGTACACATAGTCATTGCCCGCACCCTGCATTTTCGTAAACTTCAACTCCATCATTGCCCTGTTACCGCTTCCGTAGATTCGGTTTCTTGTGTCCCCCTCCGGTCTGAATCCACACAAATCAGCTTCCCACAGAAATACGCTCCCTGCGCCACAACCAAAGACGTACATTGCAAATCCCCGGTGACCTTAGCAGTAGAATTCAACCGTACGGCCCCCTTGCAACTCAAATTACCATTTACAGATCCGTCAATAACGGCCACGCAGCAAAAAACTGGCCCACTGATAGCCCCTTGCGTACCAATGTATAAACTGTTTTCCACCGAAACACTGCCTTCGATGGTGCCGTCTATCTTGGTCGGTTCATTGGTACTGACATTACCGTTGATAACGGAATCTTTTGAAATTACAAATTCACGTGCTTCCGGAGACGCACTTGTAGCCGGAAGCTTATCTTCCGCTTTTTTTTGACTGCTACCGAACATTCTCTTCCTCCCTTTCTAACACCTTACACCTGATTTCTATTTTTCATGACGCATATGCGGGAAAAACAAAACATCTCTGATTGAAGTGGCATTGGTCAAAAACATCACCAAACGATCAATGCCTATACCCAGCCCGCCGGTCGGAGGTAACCCATACTCCAAGGCCCGAACAAAATCCTCATCCATCATATTGGCTTCCTCATCCCCGGCGGCCCTTTCCTCGACCTGTTTTTCAAAACGTTGCCTCTGATCAATGGGGTCGTTCAACTCCGTAAAACCATTGCAAATTTCCCTTGCGTAAATATACCCCTCAAAGCGGTCCGTAATTTCCGGATTATCCGGATTGGATTTTGCCAAGGGTGAAATTTCCTTGGGGTGTCCGGTAATGAAAACCGGTTGAATCAACTTATCTTCAACATATTGCTCAAAGCAGGCATTAAGAATTTTACCAACTCCCCAAGACGGCTCCACCTCCACATCAACGGATTTGGCCAAAACCCGTGCCCGCTCCACATCCGTCACACCGGTGAAATCAACCTTAGCATACTGCTTCACTGCGTCCACCATGGTCAGACGGGGCCAGGGGGGAGTCAAATCAATATCTGTATCCTCGTACTTGATTTTCATTGTTCCCAATACCTTTTGTGCAGTCCCGGAAACTATCTCTTCCGTCAAATCCATCATATCCCGGTAATCCGCATAGGCCTGATAAATCTCCACACTGGTGAACTCAGGATTATGCTTGATATCAATCCCCTCATTACGGAACACCCTGCCCAATTCATAAACCCGTTCCATGCCTCCCACAATCAACCGCTTCAAAAAAAGCTCAGGAGCAATACGCATGTAAAGCTGCATATCCAAGGCATTATGGTATGTAATGAAAGGCCTTGCGGCCGCACCGCCGGCAATAGTATTCATCATAGGGGTCTCCACTTCCAAAAAATCGTGGCTGTCCAAAATACTCCGTACACTACGGATAATCGCACTACGTTTCTCAAAAGTGTCCTTCACCTCAGGATTCACAATCAAATCCACATAACGCTGACGGTAACGGGTTTCCTTGTCCGTCAAACCGTGCCACTTCTCAGGCAAGGGGCGCAACGACTTGGAAAGAATTTCCAACTTATCCGCCTTGATAGACAACTCACCCATATGAGTACGAAAAACATGCCCGGTCACACCGATAATATCACCAATATCCAGCATCTTCACCAGAGCATAATCCTCTTCCCCTATAACATCCTTACGCACATAACTCTGAATTCTGCCGGTACGGTCCTGCAAATCCATAAAACAGGTCTTGCCCATGCCCCTCTTAGCCATAATGCGTCCTGCAAAAACCACCATGGTTTCCTTGGGGTCCAACGCCTCAAATTCTTCGGCCGTAGTGGTCTCAAACTTCTTACGGATATCCGCCACATGATGAGTCCACTCAAAACGATGGCCAAAGGGAACCCACTTTTCCCCGATCTTAGCCAACTTGTCAATACGGACCTGTCTTTGTTCATTAAGTTCTTCCGCCGTAGGAGGCAATTTCTCCTCCAACGGCTGATTCCTCACATCTGCCATACACTCTCCTCACTTCTTGTTAACAATCTTCACAATGGTATAAGTCAGTTTTCCGGCAGGAGTATCGACTACAACCTTATCACCCTTCTTATGACCGATAATTGCCTTCCCCACTGCACACTCATTAGAAATACGGTTGCAGAAGGGATCCGCTTCCTTGGTACCCACAATTTCGTACTCAATATCTTTACCATCCGGATTCCGGAGCAACACCCTGCCCCCCACATGCACCACATTCCTATTGCCGCTGCCACCATCGATAATCTCCACATTTTTCAATATAGTTTCAATTTCAGTAATGCGATGGTCGATTTCCGCCTGCTCATTCTTGGCGGCATCATACTCGGCATTTTCGCTCAAATCGCCTTGAGCACGGGCAATCTTAATCGCCTCAGTATTCTCAGGCCGTTTGACTGTCTTCAAATAGACCAGTTCTTCCTCTAATTTTTGCTTACCCTCAAGGGTCAAAAGCGTTTTCTCCTCCACAATTCCATCTCCTTTACAAACACTGCCTTTCACAGACAATCAAAATACTGCAGATAATTATAGTATATCGGTAGGTCAAATGTCAAACTATTTAAAGGTAAAAAGACAAGGTCAACCGTTACCTAAATATGCTTTCAATCCTTCCCCCCTGGAAGGATGACGGAGCTTCCTTAGGGCTTTTGCCTCAATCTGACGTACACGTTCACGGGTAACTTCCAACCGGTGCCCCACCTCTTCCAACGTGCGGGGCTTACCATCCAGCAAACCGAAACGCAACAGCAAAACTTCCCTTTCCCTTTCCGTCAACTTGTCCAATGCGTCCATAATGGCCTCATGCAAAAGGTTTTGAGATACTACATCGTAGGGGGAAACCGCCTCCCTGTCCTCTATAAAATCTCCCAAATGGCTGTCCTCCTCCTCACCGATAGGAGTTTCCAAAGAAACCGGTTCCTGGGCTATTTTCATTATCTCCCTCACCCTGTCCACCGGCATACCCAATTCCTCAGCAATCTCATCCGGCCAGGCATCCCGACCCAGCTCTTGCAACAATTGCCTTTGCACCCTGACCAGTTTGTTGATTGTCTCAACCATATGTACAGGAATACGGATGGTTCTGGCCTGGTCAGCAATGGCCCTGGTGATGGCCTGACGAATCCACCAGGTGGCATAAGTGCTGAATTTGAAACCCTTACTATAGTCAAACTTCTCCACCGCCTTAATCAGACCAAGGTTTCCTTCCTGAATCAGATCCAAAAAATTCATGCCCCGTCCCAAATAACGTTTGGCAATACTCACCACCAGACGCAAATTGGCTTCACTCAGGCATTTCTGACTCTTTTCACCTTGATCAATAATTTCATTGATGAGATTACCGTATTCATCAGCCAAATTGTAATAATCCTCAACAATGTCCTTATTCTTTATCTTCTTGATGTTGACACGCTTACCCAGTTCCGCAAGTATTTTGTAAAGGTGCACTATGTTTTCCGTATTGTGTTCTTCGGACACCATTTGCCTTTCACCACTCAACCCGTTCACATTTACACCCTTTTCCTTAAGTTTGCCAATAATACGATTACATTCATCCTGAGTAAGTTCACTGGTCATGCCGTTAAACTCAATGATATCGATAGTTTGGTTTTCTGAAACCTTTTCTTCAATCAACATCTGTACATAACCGGAATTGCGGTATTCCGTGGTAGAGTTTTCCGCATCTATCAGGGCATGTGCCATTTTCAAAAGTTTATCGCTGTCCCCCTTGGCGGAAAAATTATCATCCTTGATATTAAAATTCTCATTGTTCTTGATACGTTTAGCCAAATTTCCTTTATCCATACGTTTGGCCAGAAGTACCTCGTCATCCGCCACCAGAAGGGGAACCCTGCCTATTTCCTTCAAATACATACGTACCGGATCATCAACACCGATGCCATCCGGAACAGTAAGGTTGGCCAATTCCTCCTCGGTGGGGGCCTCATTGATTGATTCATCCCCATCAACTAGAGGGAACATATCTTCTTCCGTCGCAACTTCCGACACATCCTCCATCGGAATATCCGAAGAAATAAGGTCTATACCCTTATCCTCAAGATAATTGTGCAAAGCATCCACTATCTCAGGATTATTTTCCGCATCCCTGATAATGGCATCCGCCTCCTTGTAACTCAAAGTATTATTGTTCAGTTTGGCTTTGGAAACCAACTCCTCAACCGCCTTAGCATCCAAAGCCACTTCCTGGTTGGCAAAAACATCGGCAAGTTCCGAAATCTCTTGGGCCTGTACCTTGATATTTTTTTCCTGTTTCACCGGTTTAGTGTTTTTCTCATTTTTTACCGGTTTGACCGGTTTTGTCAGTTTGGCCGGTTTTGTCGGTTTGACAACATCCTTTTTCACTGTTGTCCCTTTCTTAGCAACTGCCTTAACTTCTGTTGACTGTTGGCTGTTGGCTGTTGGCTGTTGGCTCAACCCTGTTACCCCCTTTTTGCCGTTCTTGACAACCGCCTTAACCGGCTGGCTTTTTTTGGTTGCCGCTGCAACCTTGGTTTTCTTCTCATTTTCCTTGGTGGATTTTGTTGATTTCATTTCTAATCTCCTGACATAATTTTAATTCGTCCATAACACGCCCGTCACCGGTCTTTTCGTACTCCGCAACCAGTGCCACGTGCAGGGCATAACTTTTCTCCAACTGAGAAATTTTTATACTTTTAAGACAGTCCTTGATGATACCATCCCTACCTGTTTCAGGTAACTCAAGCATCTTTAAAGCCGCAACCTCATTTTCCTCTTCTTCATTCAGTTCTGCACCCAAACTTTCTATCTCCCCGCCCCCGTCCAACAGAGACGTATATTTTTTTAAAATTGCCAGTAAAATTGGGGTAGAAAAAACCAACTCCTTTAACTCAACCCTGAAATTGCCGTAGAGAGCAGCATCATCCAACAACAGAGCTAATAAAATTTCTTCCGTATGGTTACGTTCGACCCGGGCGGAGGATTGTTCCGGCGGTTTTACGACCGGCTGAATACGCTGACTTCGCTTTCTTACCCTGTTACATTCGTCGAGAATCAGGGCTTCGTCAATAGTCAGAATACGTGACAACTCCCTGATGGCATCTGCAATTTCAATTTCATTGGATGATTCCAGGATAAAGGGTATGACTCCCCTGATAATGCCGACTTTACCTTCCAAACTGTCCAAACGCCCCTGCCGCACCGTTTCTTCTACTTGAAACTGCAAACCCGGCACGGCCCCGTCTATTACCTGCAAATATTTTTCCAATCCCTCATGGCGGATATATTCATCCGGATCCTTGGCTCCCGGCACCATTGCCACCCTAACTCTGATTCCCTTTTTTCTGGCTATGGAAACGGCTCGAACGCTGGCGTTCCGCCCCGGATTATCACTATCATAACAGAAAACAATCTCTTTGGTATTGCGTTTGAGCAAATCCGCCTGCTGTTCGCTGAAAGCAGTACCCATAGAAGCCACCACATTATCCAATCCCGCCGCATGTAAACTGATGGCATCCATATAACCCTCCACCACAATCGCCTGCCCCTTCTCCCGCATGGGTTTTTGGGCCAAATCAAAGGCAAAGAGCAGATTTCTCTTATTGAAAAATTTTGTTTCCGCCGTATTCAGATACTTCGGCTCACCCTGACCGATGACCCTGCCCCCGAACCCCACAATCTTCCCCCTGGGATTCTTGATGGGAATCATTACCCGGTCCCGGAATTTGTCGTAGGGCCGTCCCTGCCTGCCTTCAACACTGAGTCCGGCAAATAAAATTTCTTCTGACTTGATTCCCTTCTCCGGCAGGGCACCCACCAGATTTTCATAACCCGGCAAAGCATATCCTATTTCAAATGCTTCAATAATTTTGGGAGTAATCCCCCGGTTAAACAGGTATTCTCTGGCCTTGGCCCCGCGGGGATGATTCAGACAAGCCACATAGTATTTGTCTGCCCACTCATTGACCTTCACCACTCTTTGTAATTCCTGTTCATAAGCCAAATCGGCAGCAGTTTTCTCCCTTTCCGGAATAGGAACACTATAGCGTTCCGCCAAGCGCTTAGCCGCCTCTATAAAAGTCAGGCCGTCTTTTTTCTCAATAAATTTGAATACATCCCCGCCGATATGGCATCCAAAACAATAGAAAAGCTGCTTGTTCTCATCCACGGAAAAAGAGGGGGTCTTTTCACCATGAAAAGGACAACATGCCCAATGCTTATTGCCCTTTTTCCGCAATGAAACATAGGAACCAATCACATCAACTATATTGGCCGCCGATCGTACCTGTTCCACAAATGACCTAAAATTGTCGCTGTTCATCCTTACCACCTACCCTTATGTCGCTGCGCTCCAGGCGTTAGGCATTAGGCATTAGGTGTCAGGTATCAGGTGTTAGGGTTGAGGGTTCAGCCATCAGCGTTGAGTGTCTAAGGAAAGTTAGTTCCAAAAAAGATTAGAATTGGGAAAATCAGCAGAGAGTGAAATTTACTAATTCCTGACGCCTAAGGCCTAATGCCTAACGCCTGGAGCGTAGCGACATGGTGGTGGGGTGACGGTAAGAAGTAGAAGGTCAGCTTAAAGCAAACTTTACTCTACCCTGATGGCTGTTGGCTGATGGCTGGAGCGAAGCGACATAATGGTAGGTGGTAAGGATGAGCAGCGACAATTTTAGGTCATTTGTAGAACAGGTACGATCGGCGGCCAACAAAGTTGATGTGATTGGT
>JAZLMD010000077.1:0-2222 GCA_045598465.1 Acidaminococcaceae bacterium
AAATACAATGAATTTCAAAGAATTGGCAAAAAAAGCCAAAATGCTCAAAGAGACAGAAGGAGGAAAAGAAAAAATGTGTGCGATTACAGAAAAATGGTATAACGACGGCATTGCAGAAGGTATTGCGGTAGGTAAGGCAGAAGGCAAGTTAGAAGGCAAGATTGAAGGAATGTTGGAAACAGCAAAAAAAATGATTATTAAATCTGTTCCTGTTATTTCCATTATGGAGTTTACGGATTTGCCATTGGAGAAATTGCAGGAGATTTCCAAACAAATTGGCGTAGCTTTGGTGATGTAAGGCATGTCACCTTTGGTGACACTGCGAGTTAAAAGTTGTAAGTTAGAAGTTGTAAATTATGGTAAAATGTTCCTGTGATTATAACAGGGTTGAGCCATCAGCCAACAGTGTTGAGTAAAAGTTAGCGATGTGCGAACTCTTGACTTCCCCCTGGGGGAAAGGTGATGAGCGTAACGAAGCGGATGAAGGGAAAAATTCGACAAGAAGTAGAAACGTCCGCATTGCAGTGACCTCACTCTACCCTGTTGGCTGAACCCTGATGGCTGGAGCGAAACGACAATGGATATTAACAAACTTGCCCAACAAATTTATAATGGTGAAATTGTTGACAGCCCGGCTAACAATCCAAAGCAACCGGCAGTCAAAACCGGCAATGTGAGCGATTATCACAACAGCAGCAGCCGTGGTGAAGAGGGGCTCAGCGGTGAGGATGCGGCTTGTCAGTATTTAGAGCAGAAGGGTTACAAAATCCTGCGGCGTAATTTCCGTTGCTATAGCGGGGAAATTGATATTATTGCCGCCAAGGGTCAGACCTTGAGTTTTATCGAAGTGAAGACCCGCAGCAGTACTCTTTACGGTTTGCCCCGGGAGGCGGTGACCTTCGGCAAGCAGTAAAAAATCCGGCGTTGTGCCGAAACCTATCTGGCAGTGACGAAGAGAATTAACAATATGCCGCCCTTGAGTTTTGATGTGATAGAAGTTATCAAAAACCGGGGAGAAATTAAATCTATAACCCATTTGGAAAGATGTTTTTAGGGAGGTGAACAAAATGACGAAGGAACAAAAAATCAAAGATTTGCTGGAGAAGCATGGTTTGGATACGGTGGGTATGGGTGACAATCCTGTTGAAGATATTCCCGACAAAGCCGAAGGATGCGAAAAATTATTGGAAACCTACTATGTCCTGAAAAACACGGTGGATATGGAAAATTCCTATTGGTTCACCCGGACATGGGCAGAGAATGCCGGCGATGTGACCATCATCCGCAAGGCAAAGGCGGAGGCGGCGGCATTGGCCCACACCACCCCCACAATCCAGCCCTATGAAAAATTGGTTATGCAAAAGACCCGTAACGTGAGAGGGGCGTTTCCCTTTCCCTGGGTTACTGCCAGTTTCTTCAATGCGGCAGCAGAAGCACTGATGAATGAGGTTGATGCCCCTGCTGAGGCGGAGGCGGATGCGGTTTCCATTGTTGGTGCCGGCGGCGGTAATGTTACCAAAAGTTATGGTAATGTTATTTCCATCGCCAAAAAATTCGGAATGCGTAAGGAAGATGTACCGGTGTTGGTCAGGACCGCCGGTTATTGGTCGGGGCGCTCAGTGGAAGAAGTGAGCGATAAATACGCCCAAAAGACCCCCAACTATAAATTGTATAAAGATATGATGGAGTCCGTCATCTGTATGTTTGATTCTTTCTGCATTCCCCAGGGCCGTGAGGTTATGAATTATTATTTGCCCCTGCAATACGGCTGGGACGGAATCATTGAATTGTGTGAAAAGAAACAGGCGGAAACCATGGGTGAAGCCAATGATGAAGTTTTGGGTATGGGACGGGGTTATTACTATGAGGCCATGAAAATTATGGCCCAGGGTATGAGCAAATGGATGCAGAATTATGCTGACCGTGCGGCTTATTTGGCTTCGGTGGAAACTGATACCGGGTTGAAGAAAAATTATGAGGACATTGCCAGGGTTATGGGCAATATTGCCCATAAGCCGCCTGCCAATTTCCGGGAGGCCTTGCAAATGACTTTGGGATGCCATTTGGGAATTGTCAATGAAGACCCTATGAGCGGTATGTCCATCGGCCGTCTGGGTCAGGTTTTGCAACCTTATTTTGTAAAAGATTTGCAGGAGGGTGTCATCACCGAAGAGGAAGTAGTTGAACTGCTGGAGTATTATCGCATAAAAATTACTTGTATT
>JAZLMD010000078.1:0-2399 GCA_045598465.1 Acidaminococcaceae bacterium
GAGGCCAAATCCTTTACCAGCTCCCTGAAATCCACCCGGCCTTCGGCAGTGAAATAGAAAATTATTTTCCCCACGTCAAGGGTGAATTCCACATCCACCAGGTTCATCCCCAGCTGGTGCTTTTCTATTTTTCTCAGGCAAATGTTGAATGCCTCTCTGGCCCTGATTTTGTTTTCCTCAAGTTTGTACAAATCTTCCGCCGTGGCCTTGCGAATGACCGGTTTCAAAGGGCTGACGATTTTATCCTCCGGCACTTCCCTCGGGCCAATCACCACATCACCGTATTCAATCCCCCTCACGGTCTCCACAACAGCCCCGTCCCCCTTCACCACTCCGGTCCCGGCAGGGTCAAAATGATAAACCTTGCAATTATTTTTGAATCTGATTCCTACTACTGTGGGCATTCCTATCTCCTCTCCAAACACCTGTTGGTTTCCATAACCAACTGCTCAAAAACCTGTTTTACACTCACACTGCCCAATAAATCCCTATTGGCCCGTTCCACTGCCAGCAGGCAATCTTCCAACCCTTGCCGGGTGGTATTGGCAGCAAATTTTTGCAGCTCAAACTGCAAATCAATATTCGCCAAATCCTCCCGGCCGAATTTCAGCAGCAGCCCGTCCCTCAACAACAGCTGCCACAGCCGCAACCACAGGATTGCTTCCTCCCGTTCAAATTTTCTGCCGCTTTCCAATTTGAAGAGCGTACCGCAGGCCAAATTCAAGGGGAAACGGGTGGGCAAATTGCTGAGCAAATCCATGGCCCCGTCCCTGAGTTCCAAGGCATCCTTTTCATACAAACGGATGGCCATACCGATACTGCCGTCAGAAATACGGGCATAGACGGGAGCGTGTTCCCTGTCATCTATCTGACGCAAAAAAGCATTTTCAATTTCCTTGTCGCTCAAAGGCGCAAAACGTAAAGTCACTACCCTGGACAAAATCGTGGGCAACAACCTGTCCTCCTGAGTAGCCGTCAAAATAATGGTCCAGGACTCCGGGGGCTCTTCCAAAATCTTCAGAATGGCATTGGCCCCTTCCGTCTTCAAAAGATCCACGTCATTAATCAGAATCACCTTATGGTCCCCCATGACGGGGGCATAGGCACTGCCGGCAATCAGTTCCCTCATTTGCTCAATGCTGAGAAACTTTTTGTCCTCCAAAAGGCCAATCTCCACAAAATCCGGATGTACCCCGTTCCGGAACTGTTTGCAACTCTGGCAACCGTCATCCCCCTTGAGGGAAGGGCAGAGCAAAGCCCCGGCAAACTCCATGGCCATGAGCCGCTTTCCCAACCCGCTGTTACCGACGAAAAGCAGGGCATGGGGATGATTCTCGCTGGTCAGATAGTTCCGAAGAAATTTTTTAATGTTTTCGTTACCTAAGATATCTTCAAACATGATGCGATTGCCGCCGCCACATCCTCCCGGGAAGCCATGCCGTCCACCACCCTGATTCGTTCCGGTTCTTCTTTTGCCAAATCCAAAAATCCCTGCCGCAGCCGCTTTTGGAATTCCAAACCCTTGTTTTCAAACCGGTCCTGCACCCCCCTGACGGTTCTTCTTTGCAGCAGCATTTCCGGGTCACCGTCAAGTACAATCGTCACATCCGGCATCAATCCGTCCGTAGCGATATAATTTAATTTCCGCAACATTTCCACATCACAATGCAGACCCTGATACACAAAAGTGGAATCGCAAAAACGGTCGCAAAGCACCGCTTTGCCCGCCAACAGGGCAGGCCGGATAATTTTCTCCACATGTTCCGACCTGGAGGCCATGAACAACAGGGCCTCGCTGCGGGCCGAAAGGGGCAGCCGTCCGTCCAAAACAATCTCCCGTACCCGCTCCGCCACCTCAGTACCGCCGGGTTCCCGGGTCACAACCGTCTCATAACCCAGTTTTTGCAATCTTTCCGAAAGCATCTGAATTTGGGTGCTCTTGCCCGCTCCGTCTATACCTTCAAAAGTGATGAACTTCCCCTTCATTCCGCCACCACTCTTAATGTTTCCAAAGTACTGTCCTCCGCCCCCTTGACCACTAATCCCAAATTTTTTTGGGTCTGCAAATAGGACACTATTTCAACAGTAATAACTTCGCCGGGCAGCAGCACCGGCACCCCGGGCGGGTAGAAGGCCACCATTTCCCCAGCCACCTTACCAATACACCGGGACAGGGCTAATTTTTCCTTCCTGCTGAAGAACACCTGCCGCAAAGAAAGTTTCCGTTCAGACACAGACATCCTAGACTGAATTAATACCTTTTTGTCCTTTGAAAGATGCTGTTTGACCGTAGTTGTCAAAATCTTCCGCAAAATACGCAAGGCATCATAAAACCTGGGGTTGTCATCCGCATAAGTAACAAGGAACAAAACATTTTTGCCTTCCACCATTTCCACTGC
>JAZLMD010000079.1:0-5096 GCA_045598465.1 Acidaminococcaceae bacterium
GGTGGAATTGCATTGCCATACCAAAATGAGCCGTATGGACGGCATTACCCCCATTGATGAATTGATAACTAAGGCGGTCAAGTGGGGGCATAGTGCCCTGGCCATTACGGACCACGGGGTGGTGCAGGCCTTTCCGGATTGTACCAAGACCCTGGATGCCATTAATGAGGAACGGCGGAAGGATAAATTGCCCCCGGCGGAACTGAAACTGATTTATGGCATGGAGGGCTATCTGCCGGGACGGGCCGGTGAGGAAGAGGGGTTGGACCGGGAGGCGGATGAAGAAGAAAAGGGAAAGAAGAAGGTCAAGATTCCCAATTACCACATCATCCTTTTGGCGAAAAACCCTACCGGTTTGCGGAACCTTTACAAATTGGTAACCATCAGTCATTTGCGGGAATTCAATAGAAATCCCTTGTTACCCCGCAAGTTGATTGAGGAACATCGGGATGGTTTGATTATTGGCAGCGCCTGTGAAGCGGGGGAACTTTATCGTGCTGTTTTGAGGGGTGAAAGTGACGAGAAACTGAGAAAGATAGCGGCTTTTTACGATTATTTGGAAATTCAGCCACGGGGCAATAACCAGTTTTTGGTACGCAACGGACGCTGTACGCCCAAGGATATTGAAGATTACAACAGGAAGATTTATGAACTGGGCAGGGCTTTGGATAAACCGGTGGTGGCCACCGGTGATGTGCATTTCTTGAATCCGGAAGACGCCCGGGCGAGGGCTGTTCTGCAGGGGGCACAGCATTACAAAGATGCGGATGAGCAGGCACCTTTGTTTTTCCGCACGACTGAGGAAATGCTTGCCGAGTTTGAATATTTGGGTGAGGATGTGGCCAGGGAGGTGGTGGTGGAGAATCCTCAGAAAATTGCCGCCATGACGGAGGTGTTGCGGCCTGTGCCGGATGAAAACCAGCTTTACAGTCCCCATATCCCCGGTGCCGAAGATGCCATCGTGAATATGGCCTATGCCAGGGCCCATGCTTTATATGGGGAACAGTTGCCCAAGGTGGTTGAGGACAGGTTGAAGATGGAGCTGGATTCCATTGTCAATCACGGTTTTGCGGTACTCTATTATATTGCCCATAAATTGGTAAAGCGTTCTTTGGAAATCAACTATATGGTTGGCAGCCGTGGCAGTGTGGGCTCCAGCTTTGTGGCCCATATGGTGGATATTACGGAGGTGAACGCCTTGCAGCCCCACTATCGTTGCCCAAAATGCAGGCATACGGAGTTTTTCATGAATGGGGAATATGCCAGCGGTTTTGATTTGCCCGGGAAGAACTGCCCGGAGTGCGGCACGGAGATGGCACGGGACGGGCATGACATACCTTTTGCCGTTTTTATGGGCTTCCACGGGGACAAGGTGCCGGATATTGATTTGAACTTCAGTGAAGTGGCCCAACACTACGCCCACGAATATACCAAGGAACTTTTCGGCAGGGACAATGTGTGCCGTGCCGGTACCATAAGTACTATTGCTGCCCGCACCGCCATAGGTTTTGTAAAAAAATATATGGAGGAACGGGATAAAAAATGTCATAGTGCTTATGTGGCGGCAATTGTGGAACGGTTGCAGGGGGTGAAGAGAACGACGGGTCAGCATCCCGGCGGTATTATTGTTGTACCAAGGGATATGGATATTCACTATGTTACCCCTATGAATTTACCCAGTAACGAAAAGAAGATGAAACTCAATATTTTGGGAGAATATGATCCGCCCACCGTCACCACCCATTTTGATTACCACAGTATTAACGACAGAATGGTGAAGTTGGATATTCTCGGACATGATGATCCGGGCATGATCCGACATTTGGAAGAAATTATTCCCGGACTGAAGGCCAGGGACATCCCCTGGGGGGACCCGGAGACAATGGCCATATTCACGGGTACTGAGAGTTTGGGGGTGAAGCCGGAGCAGATTAACTCTCAGGTGGGAACCTATGGAATCCCGGAATGCGGCACCAGATTTGTGCGGCAGATGATTGCGGATGTTAAACCGACAAAATTCAGTGACGTGGTGCGTGTTTCCGGATATTCCCACGGTACGGATGTGTGGCTGAACAACGCCCAGGATTTGATTAAGGAAGGTAAGCCGGTTACGGATACCATTTCCACCCGTGACGATGTGATGCTGCATTTGATACAGGCGGGGGTGGAGCCCTCCATTGCTTTTGAAACCATGGAATTTGTCCGTAAGGGCAAGGCACATAAATCCGGTTTGAAGCAGGAAATGAAAGATGCCATGCTGAAGGCGGGGATTCCGGATTGGTATATGAAATCTTGTGAAACAACCCAGTATTTGTTCCCTAAGGCCCATGCGGTGGCCTACGTTATGATGGCCTATCGGATTGCTTACTGCAAAGTCCATCATCCCAAGGAGTTTTATGCTGCCTATTTCTCGGAACGGGCGGAAAAATTTGACTATACACTGGTGCAGAAAGGTAAGGAATTCTTGAAAAACTTCATCAATGACACCTATGCTATGGGTTACAAAGCGGAAAAATCGGCTCAGGATTCGGTTCCGTACTTGGAGCTGGTGGTGGAAATGATGGAAAGGGGCATTGAGTTCGACGCTTTGGATATTTACGAATCCGACCCGGTGAATTTCCTGCCTACGGAAAAGGGAATCAGGCCGCCCCTTTCGGCACTTCCGGGAGTGGGTAAGGAGGCGGCCAAGGCACTGGGCAGGGCCATCATCGATGCCAAAAAGAATAATATGACCTTCATCAGCAGGGAGGATATAGCACGGCGCACCGGAGTTGGCAGAAGTGTTGTGGATAAACTGGCGGAAGTAGGGGCTTTGGGTGATTTGCCGGAGGAAAATACTATCAGTTTGTTCTGAAGATTGGGGCGTCCGCTGCGAATTAGAAGTTATAAGTTAGGAGTTATAAATTAAAGGTAAGATGGTCCTGTGATTGAAATAGGTTTCAGGTGTTAGGTACCAGGTTTCAGGAAAGTCAGCATAGTGCGAACTCTCATCCGCCCATTGGAGGGGCGGGGGACCGTCCAAAGGAACATAGAGGGACGGTGGTGGGGTGACGACAAGAAGACAAAACGTCCGCATTGCAGTGACTTTACCTGACACCTGAAAGCTGAAACCTGTTATCTGGAGCGAAGCGACAAAGCAAAATCCCCAGTCACTTCGTGACAGCCCCTTTACGAAAGGGGCCAAAAGTCAGCACTCTGCGAACTTTACTAATGCCTAATGCCCAATGCCTAATGCCTAAGGCCTATGGCCTATGGCCCCCCTGACACTTGAGTATTCGTTGCTATATATTTCTTACGTCTTAAAACTTTGGAGGTTGCGAAGGATGGAAAAAGGTAATGTGAAGGCACTGTTGCCAAATTAGGTATTTGTGTTATTTTATTTGGGTCTGGGTATTCTTTATGAATACATTTTGCGGATTCCCATGGGATTTTACAATGTGCCCATTGTGGTGGCTTTTCTGCTGAGTATTTTGGTGGCCTGCTGGCAAAACGGCAAGAAGTTTGATGACCAGCTGGTGCTGATGGGTAAGGGACTTAGCGATAAGAATATTATTACCATGATTATGATTTTCATGGCGGCGGGTATTTTTGTCGGTGTGGTGGGCCGGGGCAGCGCTGCCAGCGTGGCTTATTTTGTGCTGAATTATATTCCGGTGCAATATGCGGTGACGGCCCTGTTTTTAATTTCCTGTTTTGTGTCTTTGGCTATGGGAACCAGTTGCGGTACCATCACCCTAATCAGTCCCATTGCGGTGAGTATGGCGGAGGCCAGCGGTTTCTCCATTTCCCTGTGCCTGGCTACGGTTATGGGTGGGGCTATGTTCGGCGATAACCTGAGTTTCATTTCCGATACCACCATTGCGGCCTGCAACGGTCAGGGTTGTGAGATGCGGGACAAATTTAGGGAGAATTTCCGGATAGCTGTTCCTGCTACCTTGATTACCCTGGTGCTGATACAGTTGTTGAGTAATGCGGATCATATTACGGAAATCGTGCCTCACGATTATAACCTATTGCAAATTCTTCCCTATGTGTTGGTGCTGGGGTGCGGCATTGTGGGTATGAATGTGTTTTTGGTGTTGCTCTTGGGTATTGTGGTGGGCAGTATGATTATGTTGCTCATAGGTTCCATTGAGCCTGTGCAACTTTTGTCCAATATGGGTAGCGGTGCGGCAGGCATGTTTGAAACCAGTATGGTGGCGATTTTGGTGCCGGCCTTGTGTGCCTTGGTGGCCGACAGCGGCGGCATTACCGCTTTGTTGTATGGCATTAAGTCAATGTTTAACGGCAGTAAGGGTGGCAAACTGGGCATTGGCATGTTAGTATCTGCCATTGATATTGCTACTGCTAATAACACGGTGGCCATTGTGGTAGCCAACCCTATTGCCAAAGTCATGGCTGAGGAGTTTGGCATCAGTCCCCGTCAGGCAGCATCCTTATTGGATACCTTCAGTTGTGTAATGCAGGGCATTATTCCTTATGGTGCCCAAATGTTGATTTTGTTGAGTGTAGCTTCCAGTATGGGACACGTCCTAAACGCTTTTCAGATTATGCAATATTTGTTCTATCCTTATATTTTGTTCTTGTGTGTGTTGGTTTATGTCTTCTTGGCAAAAAAACGTTAAAGCGGTGTGCTGATTCTCGTCCGCTCATTGAGGGGCGGGGGACCGTAAGTCGCCTGCCAGGGTTGAGGGTTCAGCCATCAGGGTTGAGTAAAGTTCGTATGTTGCTAACTTTTCTGAACCCTGACTATTGTTGGCTGATGGCTGGAGCGTAGCGACATGGTGGTGGGGTCGCTCCCTGCGAGTTAGAAGTTATAAGTTAAAGGTAGAATGTTCCTGTGATTAGAGCAGGAAAGTCAACTTAGTGCGAACTTTCCCTTAACTCTGATGGCTGTTGGCTGAAACCTCACCCCTGATGGCTGGAGCGTAGCGACATCGCACCCGGGCAAAGCGAAGCTTTGCACATCAGAATGTTAAGTGTTAAGAAAGCTCAATAGTAAAAAAGTTCCTTGTAATAAAATCGCAGGAACTTTTTGTTTATTTCGCGAAAATGGGATTTTTCAGTAGCAATACTTTGGGCGATAGTATCGCTAC